>JAAZFF010000257.1 GCA_012511845.1 Lentisphaerota bacterium | reverse complement strand
GGCAATAGATCCCATACGTATACAGAGGAAGAATCCGATAACGGATTTGCGCAAGGTTCTTGATGGCGGAAAGAAGGCAATAGAGGCCGGACGTTCTGTGCTCGTTTTTCCGCAGGGACGTCGAGAACGTCTTTTCGAACCGGCGAGTTTCAATTCACTCGGCACAAAGCTGGCACAAAATGCAAAAGCACCCATTATACCGATTGCCGTTGCAACCGATTTTCTGAGAATAGGTAAAAAACATCGTGATGTGTTCGCATCCGTACATATAAAGAGTCCTGTACGTGTTTCATGCGGCCCTGCTATTCCATGTGATCTTCCGAGAACTGAGATACAGAATCGTTGTATTGATTTCATCAGTTCCAAACTGACTGAGTGGGAAAAACTGGATAACCGAAAAATGTTGGCAGACGGTAAGGTTGAGCCAAAATAGTTTTTCACATTTATCTGCTTCATAATGAATAAATCATCAGCTGATTCATCTTGCAGCCCTGACAGTTCAGCGAGTCAAAATATATTCAGGACTAAAAATTGCAAGCCTACCCGGTTTGCCATAGCGTGCGGTGGAACTGGCGGACATATGTACCCCGGAGTAGCTGTAGCAAATGCCCTTAAGGCAAAAGGAAGCGAAGTAGCACTTGTACTCTCCGGACGTGCTGTGGAGGGAAACAGGCCGGCAGGCTGGGACGGGGAAGTGATATCCGTTCCATGCATGCAACCGCATTTCAAAAGTCCTTTGCTGGCTTTTGCGTCTCTAGTAAGCCTTGTTAAATCTTTTTTTATTGCGCTGATCCGATTTCGCAAGTTCCGCCCTCATGCGCTGCTGGCAATGGGTTCGTATACATCTTTCGGTCCTGTACTGGCGGCGCGCATTTCAGGCACGGCAGTAGTCCTCCACGACTCAAACGCAATCCCCGGTGTGGCAGTGTCCAAACTCTCCCACTTTGCACGAATTGTTTGTGTTGCGTTTGATGAAGCAGTCAGATATTTGCCTGTCTCTGTCAATACAACTAATACAGGGATGCCGATCCGGATGGATATAACGGAGCAGGATCCGGGCGAATATGCCGATCCTTCCCGTTTTACAATCCTTGTAATGGGCGGCAGCCAGGGTGCGAAGAAGCTTAATAAAAAAGTGGCTGATGCCATAGCCCTGCTCGACAAGGATCCGGGTGAGGCTTCTGCATTGAGAATAATTCATCTTGCCGGAAGGAAGAATGAAGCAGAGGTCCGCTCTCTTTATGGCAGGATCAGTAATATTCCTGTTTAGGTGATCGGGTATTCCAATGAAATGGGTAAACTTTATGCGGCTTCACAGTTCTGCATTTCCCGTGCCGGTGCGTCATCCTGTTTTGAATTGGCAGCATGCGGTCTTCCTGCCCTCCTGGTACCTCTGCCCGGCGCGGCACGCAACCATCAACTGGCGAATGCCGGTGCAATGAACAGTGACGGCTCCTGTGATTTTATGACTCAGTCTGAGCTGACTTCCGAAAAGCTTGCCTCGTATATTCGCTCGATACGAACGGATTCGGAAAAACTTGCATCGATGAGTTCGGCACTGCTAGCCCGTGCTCGCCCCTGTGCCACCGATGCACTTGTGTTTGTTTTGGAAGCAGCCGGTACAATTTGCTGATTGTTTTCCGATTCCTGTTTACACCTTAAGCATGGAGTGCTAGTATAGAGACGTGTTGTATTCATAAGGGAGATTTATTTATGTCACTTAAAATAGCTTTCATCGGCGCTGGCAGTATTGGCTTTACACGCACTTTAGTTCACGACTTGCTTGTTGTACCGCAGTTTCAGGATGCAGAGTTTGCGTTGCACGATATAGACAAACGTAATCTCGACATGATTGCACGGCTTCTTGAGCGAGATGTCCGTGCCAACGGGTTAAAGGCACAAGTAACGAGCTCGCTGGACAGACGTGAAGTTTTGACTGATGCTGACTATGTTATAAATTCAGCACGTGTTGGCGGGCTGGAAGCTTTTGAACTCGATATAGACATCCCACTTACTTACGGAGTTGATCAGTGCGTGGGAGATACGCTGAGTGCCGGTGGAATCATGTATGGTCAAAGAGGTATTCCATCCGTGCTCGACTGGTGTGAAGATATACTTGAGGTCTCAAAACCGGAAGCCATAATGCTCAGTTACGGTAATCCCAACGCCATGCTGACATGGGCAGCCAACCATTATGGCGGGGTACCGACAATCGGCTTGTGCCATGGAGTACAGGGGGGTCACTGGCAGATTTGTAATGTAATAGAATTGCTTGTCAACAAGAGGCGCAAGCCAGGCAGCAGGAATTACGAAAAAGTGGAGATGAAAGATGTAGATATCATCTGCGCCGGCATCAACCATCAAACCTGGTATATACAGGTGATTTATAAGGGCGAGGACTGGTGCTCGCGCCTTTTGGAAGGTTTTGAAAAGCATCCTGAGTATTCGAAAACTGAAAAAGTTCGTATAGATGTTTTACGCAACTTCGGATATTACTCCACAGAATCAAATGGTCACCTTTCGGAGTATCTGCCATGGTACAGAAAACGTCCTGAAGAAGTCGCAAACTGGATAGATGTGGGTAGCTGGATCAATGGGGAAACGGGTGGATACTTGCGTATATGCTCAGAAGGTCGTAACTGGTTTGAAACTGAATTTCCAAAACTCCTGGCAGAAGAGCCTTGGAAACTATCGGAACACAAACGCTCAAGTGAACACGGTGCATATATCATAGAAGGGCTGGAAACAGGAAAATGTTATAGAGGTCATTTCAACGTAGTCAACGATGGCTGTATTACAAATTTGCCCGATGATTGCATCGTTGAAGTACCGGGTTATGTTGATTCCAACGGAGTAAACATTCCGATGCTCGGAGATCTGCCTGATGGATGTGCTGCGATTTGTTCACAGTCAGTAAATGTGCAGAGACTTGCAGTAGAGGCGGCAGTCCATGGTGATGTAGCTCTGCTGAAACAGGCAATGATGCTCGATCCGCTCGTCGGCGCTGTTTGCACTACTCCTGAAATTTCTCAAATGACAGATGCCATGCTCGTAGCACAATCCAAGTGGTTGCCACAGTACAAGAACATAATCGCATCCACAAAGCGTCGTCTTTCCAGGGAACCCAGTCTTGCCCGCTTCGATACCACAGGAACTTGTCGCAAGGAGCATGCTGATGCGAAAACTGTGGCAAAGCGGAATGCAGCTACAGCAAAAAAACGCAAAAGCGGTAAAGCTCTTGATATTGCTGAGCCGGAAGGCTGATGAACAGGTGACATGAGCGCATCTCTATACGTCATAAGAAAAGCAGACACCCCTCCGTCTTTGTTGGCTGAAGTGGGTGTAACGCTTCCCGGGTGGGATGAGGCTGAAGTGGGAGTCGTTGACACATGGCACTATAGTTCAAGAGAGCATCGTCCTCTGACTTACTTTCGTGTTCTTTACGACACGGAAAATATGTACGTGCGTTTTGATGTTATGGATCGTCACGTCCGCAGCCTGAAAACACGACCCCAGTCGCTCGTTTGCAACGACAGTTGTGTGGAGTTCTTCGTGCAGCCTGCTGCTGTCTCGGCATATTTCAATTTTGAAATAAATGCAGGTGGAACTCCGCACGTCAGTTTTATTGAAGACCCACGTCGTATTCCGGCGGGCGGCTTTGAAAAGTACTGCTTTGTAAGCGATGACTGGCTGGAACAGCTCGATATAGGGCATTCGCTGCCCAGGAAAATAAAGCGTGTTATTCACGAACCGATAGCATGGTCTGTTGCATATAAAATTCCTTTTGCGCTTTTCAAGGCATATACCGGAGAGTTTAAAGTACAGAAAAATACCACATGGCGCGGTAATTTTTTCAAATGCGGCGGCGATCCCAAATATGAACACTGGGGTTGCTGGAGTGATATTGGTATGCGTCTGGATTATCATCAGCCGGAGAAATTCGGAGTACTTGTATTCGGATAATCGGAAAACAGTGAAACGCGTTACTTCCGTATCACCGGTAAGACTCAGTCTGAGTCGGTTACATGCAGCAGCCGGAATTATACTGCTTGTATACAGTGCTGTTTCAGTGTTTGCGGAGTTGCCGCACGAAGAATCGGAGCATGTTCCCAACGGGTGGGACAACGCTCATCAGGCTATAAGTACGCATATAGGATTTTTGTCACGCCACGTTGATCGTTTTTTTGAAGATTCTGCGTATGTGGAAGAAAGCACCCGTACACGGCTTACAGTCCGCCAGGAAGCGAGCGTAAGTCGCAATCATGATTTGGGATTCACTACCCATATCAGCGCATCAGTAACGCTACCCAACATGGAGCGTCGCTTGAGACTGATGTTTGATGCAAATGAAGATGTGGAAGATGAGTTCGAAGGGAGCAGCAATTTTTCTGATTCGCTTAATAACAGTTTCGATCGTCCATCGCTGCGGCTTCAGTACGGGATCTCTCAGAGCAGCAATTTAAGCCTTGAACTTGCCGGAGGTATAGTTCTAAAACATGCCCGCCCTTTTGCAGGACCGCGGTTGCGATACAGCCGGGATATATCAGATACGCTTTGCTTCCGTGCAACAGAGCGCTTTTATCGCTACACTAAATACGGATGGCGATCCCGAACAGAATTCGATTTAAATCAAAGCATAGGATCCCGTAACTTGCTGCGCCAGCGAGTTAAATTTGACTGGAGCGAAAAAAAACAAAGCGACGATGGTGTTAAGATTACTTTTTCTACAAACTTCTTCCAGCCTTTGAGCAATAAGCGTGTCTTCAAGTATGGGTGGGATACAGTTTATAAAACTAAGCATGGTAAAGGCTGGGATTCAACGATGGTGTCAGTCTCTTACAGGCAGCGGCTGTGGAGAAAGTGGCTGGTAGGAGAAATAACACCCTTTACGCGCTGGGAGGATGCTTACGACTGGCAGACCGATCCGGGGATTGCCATGTCGGTTTCAGTAATATTTGAGGAACGGGAAAAGTAAAATAATTTTTCGTAAAAAGCAGTAATTTACAAAACTTGCTTAAATGTTTTAATTTTGCTTATAATAAGGTTAAGTTGTATGGCAACACCAAAGATGGGAGTCACTTAATGCAATTTAAAATTAAACGCGGTACGAATATTTCTCATTGGCTCAGTCAAAGTGATGCGCGAGGCGAATTGCGCAGGAAAAAGTTTGCATACGAAGATGTGGGGAGACTTGTTGAACTTGGACTTGACCACTTGCGTATACCGGTAGATGAAGAGCAGCTCTGGGACGATCAGGGTAAACCGCATGAGGAAGCATGGGATTTGCTGCAGCAGGGGCTTGACTGGACTCTTGAGGCAGGTCTTAATGCTGTTATAGATCTTCATATTCTGCGTACGCATCACTTCAATGAGGGACCGAAGCCGTTGTTTACAGAAGAGAGCGCTGCCGAAGCTTTTGTGGAGTGTTGGCGGCAGATTTCAGACCGTCTGAAAGATCGTCCGCGTGACCGTGTGGCTTATGAGTTGCTTAACGAGGCTGTTGCCGATGATCCGGCTGACTGGAACCGTGTTCTCCATCAAGCATACAATGCTGTTCGCGAGCTTGAGCCGCAGCGTTGTCTTGTGCTGGGGTCGAACCTTTGGAACAGTGTTTTTCAATACGAATTTTTAGACGTCCCTGCGGACGATCGTAATATTATCCTTACTTTTCATTATTACCATCCGATGCCGGTTACGCACTATCGTGCTTCATGGACCTGGCAGCTGAAGGATTATGATGGACCGATTCAGTATCCCGGACTGGCAGTGCCTCAGGCGGTTTTCAATACACTTCCGCCTGAGCAGCAGGGAAGAGTCGGGAGTATGAATACACTTGGAGGAGCAGCCGTAATAGAAGCTGATCTTATGTGGCCGCTGGCTGTTGCGGCGCGTACTTGCCTGCCGCTTTATTGCGGAGAGTTCGGTGTAGTCGCACATGCGCCGGATCCAATACGTGCGGCATGGTATGCTGACTTTCTGGATGTTATGACCCGCCATGATATTGCATGGGCGAACTGGGACTTCCGCGGTAACTTCGGACTGTTTACTTCTGACAATAAGAAGACGGTTGCATGTACATCGTTGTTTCCTCAGTAGAGGCTTGCTGGCAAAATTTTATCAGCTGCTGGTAATGTAATTCCAAATATGAAAAGCTCTTTTTTTCTTCTGCCGCTATCTGTCGTCCGAGAATCTGCTGTTTTGAAGTTTGAAGGCAACAGGGATAACTTTTATGCTGAAGCTCAAAGGGCGCTTGAAGTGGGTCATTTTAGAGTGACAGATAAAGATGTGCCACCACCTGGAGGCACCCTGCATGATTATTGGAGCATGGGACCATACTGGTGGCCGAATCCTGACAATCCGGATGGACTCCCATATATAAGAAAGGATGGACATCTCAATCCCGACTCGATGGGTAACGGCTACGACAGGGCGAGGATTGAGGGATTGGTCAAAACGGTTGGTACGCTTATGTCGGCGTGGTTTGTTACAGGTGACAAAAAATATTCGAAACGGATAGCTGATCTGTTGCGAACGTTTTTTATAGATGCAGATACAAGAATGAATCCATCGCTCACTTATGGACAGGCAATTCCCGGCATATGCGATGGTCGCGGTATCGGCATAATTGAAACTGTGCGGTTGATCGAACTTGTAAACGCTATTGTTTATCTGCAGGAGGAAGGTGAATACCCTGATGACGATTTGAAAGAACTGTGTGGATGGTTTGGCAGTTATGTCGATTGGCTGATGACGAGTCAACACGGTGCTGATGAACGGGCTGCCAAGAATAATCATGGTACGTGGATGGATGCCCAGATTGTTGCTTTTGCCCTGTTTACAGGAAGGCTGGACCTCGCAAGAGAAGTGGCTCTGGAAGTCCCGACAAGACGAATAGACATCCAGATAATGGGCGACGGGAGTCAGCCACTGGAACTGGCACGTACTCGTGCATTTTCGTACAGCGTTTATAACTTGACGGCATTTGCCACACTGGCACAACTGGCAAGGGCGGTAAACGTGGATCTGTGGAATTACCTGGGACCGGAGGGACAATCCATCCCCCTGGCTTATGAGTATCTCAAACCTTTTGCTACCGGAGAAAAGCCGTGGACTTATCGCCAGATAGACAAAGATACGGGAGTAGAGAATTCTAAACTCGACAAAGGTTCACTCGATCAGTATAAGGCTCTATATAGTCTGAGATCACTCTAAACTTTTTAAAACTAAAATAAATCAATACAAGGGAGTTTAACGATATGAAGGATAAATTTACCATACCATGGCAGTCACGACCTGACGGTTCATCAGAACTGCTCTGGCGTTTTGATAATAATCCCCTCACGGGACATCGTCCTATTCCTGGTGTTTTGGCAATTTACAACAGCGCTGTGATATCTTATGAGGGTGCATTTATAGGGGTGTTCAGGGGGGATCAGCAGAATGGCATGCCTACGCTTTTTGTGGGGCATAGCGATGACGGGATTGCCTGGACATTCGAAACAGAGCCTATTCCATTGCAGGGAGAAGATGCTCATATCGGAATACACGAGTACGCATACGATCCGCGTATAGTCAGGCTGGATGACAGATATATTGTTCAGTGGTGTAACGGCTATCACGGACCTACCATAGGGCTGGCTGAAACACATGATTTTAAAACATTTATTCCCCTGGAGAATGCCTTTCTTCCGTACAACAGGAATGGTGTGCTTTTTCCGCGTAAAATAGGCGACAACTACGCCATGCTGAGTCGTCCAAGCGACACTGGTCACACTCCGTTTGGAGATATATTTTACAGCGAAAGTCCTGATCTCACATATTGGGGCAAGCATCGTCATGTAATGAGCAAGGGACCTGAGTGGTGGCAGGGTCTTAAAATCGGTCCGGGACCGATCCCGATTGAAACATCAGAGGGCTGGCTTATGATATATCATGGCGTATGCAATACGTGTAACGGCTTTGTATACCGAATGGGAGTAGCACTTCTGGATCTTGATAAACCATGGAAGGTGATCAGCAGCGGTAAGGGAGCCATATTCGGTCCTGAAAAACCTTATGAAACTACAGGACTCGTGCCGAATGTCACTTTCCCGTGTGCTGTTGTACAGGATGCCGGCAGCGATCGTATAGCAGTATATTACGGTTCTGCCGATACACATATAGCGCTCGCCTTCGGTCATATCAACGAGCTGGTTGATTTTGCCCTGCAAAGGTAAGTGTAGATTTTTTAATCGGAATCGCTATCATGCAATACAGATGTATTTTCGTGCATAATGGTGTATTATGTCTGATATTGCAATGAAAAGAAAAAATGATACAAGGCGAACCGATGATGTTTCTGATGTAGCGGCTACAAATGTGATTCTTGAAAGCATATCGGACGGTGTTTTTACGGTTGATTCAGAGT
>JAAZFF010000256.1 GCA_012511845.1 Lentisphaerota bacterium | reverse complement strand
GGCATGGAGCAGTTTTTTCCACAGGAATACGTGCCCGGTGCAGTTGTCTCAAATGCAATTTACAGCGGAAACTCAGGCACGTCGGCATTTTTCCGCCTCGGAACACTGCTTGACAGCGACGGCGACGGTCTGACCGATGCCCATGAGATATTTTCACTGCTTACAGACCCATACAACCCCGATACCGACGGCGACGGACTCTCCGATGGATTCGAGTATTTAAACAATATGGATCCGCTCCACAACGATGCCCCGGATCCGCAGGAATCAGACGATCTTAAAACCTGGCAGATGATTAATACCCAATCATGCTCTTACACAGATACAGGTATAATTTATAAGCGGACTTTTGAGATAAACCGCTCTCTCGGATGGCAGCAATACTTTATCACCCTGGAGCCGACAAACACGGCATTCAACGGAGTTGGCAAATTATGCGTCGAATGGAGTACGCCGGACGGCGAATCAGGGGCGGACTGGTTCCGCCACGGGATGCATTTGCCCATAACCAATGCTGCACCGACTCATCTGACTATAACACTGCATGCATTTGACCCGTTTATGATGCCACACAATACCTCCTTCAACTTTGTCGAGTGGGCTCCGCAACTGATGATTGCCGATGCCATAACGGCAGTTGAGGCTGATGGCTCAATAAAACATGCGGTGGTTGGCGAAAACGACTTGTTTGTAACTGCCGTTGAATTCGACTTCTCAACTTTTCCGGGCACGGAGCCGATTCCCGTTGCACAACGCGCAGCCCTCGCCAATCTTTTTCCAACCGACCAGCGTCTTGTTTTCACGCCGCAAGAAGGCGGAAAAGGTATTGTAACTGCAAATGCTCCGTTTCCTTTCGAGTTAACATACCCCACCTATTCTTCAGCCGCACCTTCCGGAGGCACGACAACCATGGCGATGCCTGCCGGAGCCGGTACAGTACCCGAGGGCGACTGGCTCCTGTTCCTTTCTCCCCACATAACCTACGGTGAAGGACATTGCGGGGGAACGGGAGTCAGACTGGACTTCGACGCATTGTCTGCCACCTACACCCCTGTTTATGAATATCCCCTCGACAGCCAATGCCTCAGATATAATTGGCTACGTGATGTTACCGGCGGATACACCTGCAATTGCGAACCTGCCATTACATACGGCAACGAGGCGTTGCGGCCTTTCTTTACAGAACATTTCTCTATCGTAGGCAATACTGCCACCGGCACAATCCGCCTTGGCGGTAAATTTGTATGGCAGGGGGAGGCCATACACTACACTGACTGCTCCAGGGAAGAAGAAGGTGTCCAGCTCCTTTCCTCCGATGAGTGCGACGACTATTATTCCGGATGTGCAGACGAAAATTGCGATCATCTTGAAGGCGATTCACTTGGCTCCCTTCGCTTCCGCATCCCGCTCGGCATGCCCCGCAATTCCCAGATTTCCGGTTTCCTGTGGTTTGAAACCGATGCCCCGCTCTTAATCACTCCCTCAATCCCCAACCTGCTTCCACATCCCGATGCAACCATTGCCGACAATACTTCAGGCGGTGTGCGCACCATCACATGTTCAGACAACCGTGGACGTACAGCCATCATCGAACCGATTGCAGGCGGCATACGCATCACAATGCAAAAGACCCTTGACGACTCTCTTGAGCATACATGGGAAATAACGAACGGCAACGCCTCCGGGGAAATAATAAACTTCCGGAAAATCAGTCGCCAGAACAACATAATGCGCGACGTCAGCTACATCCGCAAAAACGAAGGATGGCTTGCTGTCGACAACATCGGGCAGCTATCGGAAGAGATCATCAGCCGAAACGGACTTGACGATCCGGGTGACGGTGTCCTGCACGAAGAACATATAATTCGAAGCCTCACCGGCACAGTTCTTTCCCATACCATTACCGAATCACGCCGGTTCGGGGATTTTGATAATGCCATC
>JAAZFF010000255.1 GCA_012511845.1 Lentisphaerota bacterium | reverse complement strand
GTTGCGGCTATATCAACTGCCGCTTCAACTGTGGCAGCCGCTATATCCCATGATGTATAAGGATATTCTGCGTTTTCATTTCCAGCACGAACATACATCGTGTTTGGGGAGACGTTGATGTAGTTCATCCAGATCAGGGAGGCTGATCCGGTACCGGCGGACACTGTCAATTTGACGGAATTCGTGGATGGGTTGAGGTACGTATGCGAGCAAGATGCCTCATCCGTAACGAGATCCACCGTTCCATCATTGTCAAAATCCCAAGAGTATATTATTTGCCCGGGCGGCACTCCTGCTACCGATGCCGTGAAAACAACCGTCATGGGATTAATCCCTGTAACGGTGTCAGCATCGAACGCTACAATCATTTCATCCAGTTGCAGCTCGTAGCATCCTATATCAACGCCATTGCCTGCGACACGCAGATTTCTATCCAGATCCGTGGTAGACGTTGCGCCGCTGGTTTCGTAATCCGCACCGGCATCAAGTGCAGCCGAAGTGGGTGTCAAACGGAAGTCGCCTTCCGCCGGCACGGCAAATCCGCTGACTCCGCTCTGGTATATACAGGATGAGTTTATCTCCGCATCAGCCAGACAGTTCACGAAATTTGCAGCGTTGCCCCGCCAGACATTGTTCTTTGCAATGCTTCCACAACCTGCCGTATTACCAATTATGACACAGTTTACAACCTTTGCATTGTTATCTGCATTGATGCCGGCGTTTGATTCCTTTGCAGCTGCCCTGTTTCCAACAAGAGTGCAATTTGCAACAATTGAAGAACCGGATGTCCAAACTGCAGTACGCCCGGAAATCTGATTTCTGATCAGACAGTTCTCCAGCACGCCTCCGGTCATGTGTACGGCAGAACCCTTGCCACCCCATTCATTGTCTGCTGATGTGCCCTTTTCAATAATACAGCGAGCCACCGTGCCTGCACTCATGTATATATTTCCACCGTGCGCAGAATAATCTGAATTTGCCCAGCCATTTGCAACAATGCAATCACTGACCGTCCCACCATCTGAATTGATGAAAATATTTCCGCCATGCCTGAGCGTTGACAGATTGTTGAAACCATTGGATACCGTTAGGTATGAAATGGAGGCAAGCGGATTGCCCAGATAAAAAATACGTTTTTGCTGTTCAGCTGTCCGTGTCACCACAACATCGGCAGGATTTCCCGTGGCACCTACAATACGCACAGGTGTGGTTACGACGACTACGCTGTTGGAATCAGCCCTGGAAATATCGTATTCCCACAAATCCGCATACGTCCCCGCAGCCACCGTCACTATGCCCCTTCCGATCCTAGCGCGTCGACCGCTGCCTGTATTGACGCCTTTGGATAATCAGCATCGCCCGGGTTTGCATCGTCGCCTGTTGTGGCAACATGGATCACAGGGCGAAAATTCGCAGTGACCACTGTGGGGGATGCCACAGTAAATCGCAGCGGGTTATCCCCTCTCGTGGCATCGGCTGCAATATCTCCGGACCAATGGGAGAAAGCAATGCCACTTTCAACCGTTGTTGCTGTTAGCACAGCAGTATCCCCCACAACATACCAGCCCGAGCCTTCAACTATTCCATTCTCGGGCGCTTCTGCTTCAACTCTTGCCTTAACTTCAAAATCCCAGACCCATTTTGTCTGCGAAGTCTCTGTGCAAATATAGTCCACCGATTCACCAGGCTCAATCGAGCCGGAATCAATCTCTTCCCAAGTGCCTTCTGAATCGATCGTATATACTTTGTATCCGGTGCATGACCACATCAATGTCTGCGCAGTATTTGTGCCTTCAGCAGGTGCGGTAAACGTCACATTGATGCCGCCCATGTCAGCATGAGTGCCATATGCGGGGGTCGGAATTCCATACTTATCGGGCACACCGTCCACAATCAAAGAACCTGCCCCATACAATTCATAAAACTCAAGCTCACCGAGCACAGTATACTGATCGCCATTGTTTGCAACGATTTCAAACATATAATAACGGTAAGCCCGCATGTTGCTCGTCTTGAAAATCCGGATATCATCTAAAGAGTTTCCGGATGTTCCAAAATATGAGCTGCTCGACCGTGAGTCAAGCAGAGTCCACTCTGCCATAGTGTTCCCATTTGCGAGTGAATAACTCTCATCATTTGATCCATAAAGATTAAACGTCCTGGGTGAACGGGTTCCGTAGCCGTAGTTGTTGCTTTGGAGAAGACCGTATGCATTAACGGCCTTTGCATTGCCTGGACCGAAGTCATATACAGCCCAGCCACTCTTTGCATCAACAATCCAGCGACTTGCTTGATCGTTGTCGAACAGTTTATCGCCGCCGCTGAATGAACCGCTTAAAATATAGTCTGTTCCATGAGCAGTTGTGGCAGGTGTCATGTCGACATAATCGTCCATCGACAACACCGTTTCAAAGTTTTCCGTTCCGTCGCCCACCCCTGTCACAGGGTCGTACACACGTATATCGCCCGCATTCACGAATACTGAATAAGCGACAATCATTACCATCAGAGCCAAATGCATGCTTCAAAACTCCTATTTGTGATTTAAACTGCCATTATAATATATTGAAGTCATGCAAAAGGCAAGAACAAAGTTAAGCGCTTAACTTAAAAATATTTTGGCCGGGAAAGCCATGGCAAGTCGTGCCGGTGAGCAGTGGGAAAAAAGTGGGGAGTGGACAGTGTGCAGTGGGCAGTTTTCTTGGGAACGCATAATCGTTCTCGTTCTCGTACTCGTACACGTACTCGTACACGTACTCGTACACGTACTCGTACACGTACACGATTCAACCTTCGCATTCACATCATCGTGTACGGAAAACGTGTACCGCTGCGCTGTGAACGGGTACGATCTCCCGGCAAGCTGGGCCAGTGGGGAAAAAGTGGGTAGTGGACAGTGTGCAGTTTTCTTGGGAGGCGCAGACTGTAGCACGGACATTACTGTCTGTGCCCGCTTGCTGAGCAAGGTAGGGACGGCTCTCCGTAGCGGTCCGGAAAAGGATTGCTAAGAAAGCGTGCTTGGATTGCGGGTTAGTCTGACAGATCGGACAAGTCAGACAGGTTAGACAAATCCCGAGTCCGGGGTCAAAAGTGATCGGGCGTCTCGGTGTCATGGTCCCACGGTGTCAAACATCGCCCTATTGCGCCTGCTTAGCATCTGTTTAATCTTGAACCGTAATATTCGATATTGTATAATCACGCTATATAAAACACCGCACAAAGGATACGAAATATGAAACGTAATCAATGCGAATTGATTCTGGCGGAAGCACGCAAGTGGCATAACGAGAATATGATTGATGCCGATGTCCTGGAAAAACTTGAAGCACGCTACGCTCCTTTTATGGCGAGCCGGACCGTCTCATGGCGTACTGTAATACTCCTCTCCCTGGGCGCGTTGCTTGTCGGCCTCGGCATAATATTGCTGCTTGCCACCAATTGGGATGATCTATCGCGCCCCTTCCGCACCGTGATAGCATTTGCCCCCCTGTTTATATGTGTGTGCATTTGGCTTTTCGGAATACTGAAAAACAAGGATTCCCGTGCTTTCCAGGAACCGCTTGGAATTTTCTGGACTCTATCAATCGGTATAGGCATTGCCATCATTTCGCAAACATACCAAATATCCGGCACTGCTGATAACTTCGTCCTTACATGGGCGATTTTATCTCTTCCCGTGATATATGCCACTCTTGGCGTTGCTCCGATAATCGGCTTCTTTGCCCTGCTTTTTTCCTGGGTACTGATTTGCGCTGATCGAGGCACAAACTCCCAGTTGTACTGGCTTATGATTCTGTTGGCATTTCCCGCATTCCGCTCTATCCGTCATCAATCTCCTGCCGGCCCACGCCTGGCATTTTCCATCTGGCCTGCTGCGCTTATTTCTGTTGCTGCACTCGGATTCACTCTTGAAAAAGCCATGCCCGGTCTCTGGACAGTTGTATACAGCGGCCTGTTTGCCACTCTATATCTTGGTGGCATAATGCTGGAAGATCGTGAGGGCTCCACATGGTACGCTCCAATGAGTACGATCGGTTACTGTGGTCAGGCTGTATTGTTGTATCTGATGTCGTTCATCTGGCCGTGGGAAGGTATAGGGAGAAGCTACTGGCGCGCCGATCGCATCGACCACATCTGGCAAATGTTCTTCGACTACACCCTTACGTTTGTTCTGCCTGTTGCGGCACTCCTCCTTCTGATTTTCTTGTGTAGCAAATGGCATCGCCGTAGAAAAAACTCATCCCGGCAAACTCTTTTGCATCTGAATCAGGCTCTCTGGGGAATATCTCCGCTTATAGTGGCAACCATGTATATTGTTTCCGCATATTTCGACAAGCCAACCCCCGCATCGCTTGGTATAACAGGCTTCCTGATATTGCTTTCACTGCTGACACTTGCAACGGGTCTCATGTTGCAAAAATTACGAACAATTAATGCCGGTGTCCTTATCCTCCTTGCCATCATAATTGGTAAATTTTTCTCGGAAGAATACTCTTTCACCGTACGCGGTATCGTATTCCTCATTTGTGGAATACTGTTCTTTACTGCCAACTGGATTGCGTCACGTAAACTTGGGAAATCAAAATGAAAAAACAATTCTTTATAGCTGCAATCGCCATCGGCATTCTCGTTCAATTTGGAGTGCTTGCCTGGATGCTTGTAAACCGCGAGCTGACGCTGCGCCACGGTGATGTCTGCCTCTTGCAGACAGCCCCCGTTGATCCTGCCGATCCGTTCCGTGGTCGCTATGTCGCCCTGAGATACGCAGGACTCAACAACGTCAAGGTTGAAGGAGAACAAAACACATGGGCCAGAGGCAAGCCTGTGTGGATCACGTTCAAAACAGATGAGAGCTCTGTAGGCACTATCGATGAAGTATTGCTTAACAAACCGGATAATCCCCTGTGCATGAAAGCTTATATCCAATACTCATGGAAGGATTATGCTCCTGCAGATCCCCCTGTTACCAACGAGTGGGGACAAGTCGAACGCGGTCCCACAGGCAAAGTAAAATTAACTTTTAATGATTTGCCGATTGAGCGTTTCTACCTGCCGGAAAAACTCGCTCCGGAGGCAGAGAACGCATATCGAAAAGCAATTAATTCAGCATTTAATAAGGATAACAACGAAGAGAAAGCCGATAAGGTTTTTGCCAAAGTACGTTTCCGAAAAGGGCAGGCAGTGATAGAAGATCTGCTCTTTGATGATGTGCCGTTGCGGGAATATTTATGCAACGCTGGTAAAACGAAACAGTAAAAATTTGTCGTCATATCCTGAAGACTTTTTAAACCGTTTACCTGCCCGACAATACCCACAGTAAAAGTCTTGACTATTTAAAATGTAACGGTTACAGTAATGGTTAAATGAATGAGGAAAATCAATATTACAGAACCACACTCGCCTCTGTAGCAAAGCATGCCGGAGTTTCAAAGGCAACGGCATCGCGAGTATTAAACAATGTCGGGACGGCAACAACGCAAACACGAGATCGAATCCTTTCTGCTGCCCGCAAGCTTAATTATGTCCCAAATGCCAAATTCAAACAGCTTAGCCGTCTGAAAACAGGTGAAAAACTGCGAACAGGCAATATCGGACTGGTACTTGGCAGCGAAAGCGTAAAGGGGTTTTCAACACATCCTTATTATGGTCGGCTTTTCTGGGGAATTGAGGCTGCCGCCTCCAAGCAAGATTATCATCTCGTGCTATCAACGCAAAATGGCGATTATATTAATTCTTCATTAGCTCTTGTATATGAGAACAAAGTAGACGGAATTTTGATAGCCGACACAACCGAGCATGATCTGCTACCCCGGATACAGCCGCACCTCCCCGTTGTTCTGGTCAATACAATATCTGAAAATGGGAATGTCTCTTCAGTGATGCCGGACGAGGCAGCCGGCGTAACAAAGGCACTGGCATATTTGCAATCACTCGGACATTCCAGGATCACTTTTTTCTATATCGCTGATAGCTCTATCCCCAATGTGCATCATGCTCTCCGGGAAAAAGCGTTCCGGGAGCATATAGTCAGGGGAACACTCGACTCCGAACTCGCACGCGTTGTTGTAAGACCCGACAGGGAACAGTCGCTTGAGACCACCCTGTATGCCCAGCTGCGTGAATGGCAGGCAAAAAACGAAATGCCCACAGCCATCGTATGTGCGGCAGACACGTATGCCTTGGCATTTATGGATGCTGCAAATCGCCTTGGTTTGTCTGTCCCGGAAGACTTGAGCATTATCGGCACGGACGATACTGTTCCCTGCCGTTTTGTTCGACCAGGGCTTACAAGTATCCGGCAGCCGCTGGAAGATATGGGGGCAGCGGGAGTCAAGCTGTTGCTGGAGCGCATAGAAGATGAAAAATCAGCCGGAGCCAAAGTAACACAACTGTTCGATGTTGATTTGATGGTACGGGAATCATGCGGTCCCGCAAAATAACATGCATAAGAATTATTGCCTTGAGGAAATTCAAACTGCATGGAATAAACAAAGTCAGACGATAAAACCCAACCAAGAAAGATAACTGCAATGAAAGAAAAAAATATTTCAAAACAAACAAGATTTGGAATTAATCTTGCAATCAGCATAGTTGCAACATGCTTCTTCGGAGCAGAAACTGCAATATCTGCGCCTACATGGTCTATAGCAAGCAACCAGTCCATTACTGAGGGACTCGCCGGAACTGATCTTGAAATGACGTTTACTGTCAGGCTTAGTGAAGCCTCCGCGGAGCCCTGCTCTGTGGAGTACTATACAGAGTCCATTACTGCTATACCCGGCGAATACATTCATACTGAAGGCATTATTTCTTATCCTGCCGGTATCAATACAAACACCTTAATCAAAATCCCCATCATCGGCAACAATATACTTGATGGCAGTCGTACTTTCAGACTGACGCTGACAAATGCTGTTGAATCTGCAATAAGCGCTACAGCCAGCAGAATCGGCACGATAAACGATCGAACCGGCTTTACTCTGCCAAACGTCTCGGTCAGTGAAGGTGACGACGGTAGTGAAACCAATTTGACGTTTGTCCTTTCATTGACTACACCAAATACAACTCAACTTCCTGTCAGTGTGCGTTACGAAACTGTAGATATTCTAGCTGCGGCAGGCACAGACTACACAGCAACCTCGGGAATCGCCACCTTTGATACAACACAAACAGTTGTCAGCGTTCAGGTGCCTGTATTCGGAAATAATGTCTTTCAAGCTGACAGGGCGTTTTCATTCAACGTATACTCAGAGCCGCGTGGAATTTTGATTAAAGCTGCAACAGGCACGATCCTGGACGATGATGCGCCCGCTCGTGTCGGACTGCAACCCGGTGAAACACTGTACGCCTCAATTTTTGAAGGAGCAACTATAGCTACAGATGCAGGTAACCCTGATTTTCAGGGGCAAAGCTGGTATGACTTTGCTTTAAAAAACAAGCTTCTTTATTTCGATGAACCTGCTCGTTGGGCCAAGAGTGTTGAACCCGGTCCTTACCCTGATTACCTCTACTACAGCTACGTTAAATATGATGATGAAGTTCCCACAGCTTTGGAAACATTAGATCGCAACAGCAAGACGGGAGTAGCATGGGTCTATGAACCTCTGTACAGGGGAGACTATGAAATCTTTTTTGATAAAGCATACGCATACCCCAACGGCGGAGGGAATCCTCAAATCTGAGAAATCAAAGCGTTTCGCAACGGAGATTGGGAAACCATTTCGGAAAACAATATATTTCCCGAAGAAGGAGACCCCAAAGGCGGAGGCTATACTCCAGGCACAAACATGGTACTCACCATGAAACCGGGTGAGAAGGTTGCCTTCATGGTAAAAACAGGTGGAGCAGCGTATAATGGGGGAAGCAGCAGAACTGAAGGGCTCGGCGTCCGTCGTTTAGTCAATGAAACAATCATTATTATACGTTGACCGTCTGAGACCTAAACTTTCCACCACAACAAATAAGAAGATAAAGCGTAAAGAAACATGAAAAACCACACAACTTCATCCGAATTCAGGGGACGATCATTTATCTCAGGGAGGAAAATCATGACAGTTCTACTTGCTGCAACAATTCATGCAGGTGCCGCAACACTTGTGGTGGACAACAGGGCTAAAAATGCTGCCGACACAAATCCGGGAACGGCAGAAGCCCCGTTTTTTACGATAAATGCTGCCGCACAAGTTGCGCAGCCCGGGGATACTGTACTCGTTCGTGAAGGGACTTATCGTGAGCGTATCTCCCCCGCACGCGGCGGAACTGAAACTGATCCCGTTGTTTACCAGGCGCTGCCGGGCGAGCGTGTTGAAGTCAAAGGCAGCGAGGAATGGACTGCCCCCTGGACACCCGACTCGGAAAATCCGGGCATATTTTCCTCCCCCATCCCGCTTGATTATTTTTCAGAAATACCGAATCCTTATACGATCGGGATAAGCATCGCCGGCAGCGACCGTCGCATTGTTGCACGTCCTGTTAAAGAAGATGCGCTGGAAAAACCATGGACCAGAACGCTGGGACAGATATTCGTTCAGGATGAACCGCTTACACAAGTAACTTCACTTGAACTGATGCGACAAATGGAAGGCTCCTGGATCGTATCTGCCG
>JAAZFF010000254.1 GCA_012511845.1 Lentisphaerota bacterium | reverse complement strand
TTCCTTTTCTATCCCCGAGAGCCTGGTCGATGGCTGTACCCAGCGCCAGACCCAAATCCTCCACTGTATGGTGGTAGTCAACTTCGATATCGCCGGTACATTTAATTTTACAATCTACAAGCGAGTGACGCGCCAGCAACACCAGCATGTGATCGAGAAAACCCACACCGGTATCGATTTCAAATTTGCCGGTGCCATCAAGATTGATTTCAAGTGAGATGGATGTTTCCGTAGTTTTTCTATTAACTGATGCAATGCGTTTTGCGCTCATTATTCTTGTCCTTTCATCTTTAAAACTTCCAGCAATGCGTCCATTTGCTTGTCTGTCCCTACAGTTATCCTGAGGTAATTGCCGGTTTGTGCTCCCGGAAAGTATCTGACTATAATTCCATGCCTTCGAAGCGTGTTTTTTACAGATTCAGCTGTTTCCGGAGGAGGAGGGGAACACCATATAAAATTCGTGGCAGAGTCCTCACACTCCCACCCGAGCTTCCTCTGTTCATTTATAATGTGTGTCCGTGTTGCAATAATTTTCTCGCGATTGGCATTCATCCATTCGGGGTCGCTGAGCGCTGCTTTTGCCACCTGCTGCGTCAATGCATTTACGTTGTACGAATCTTTTATTTTATAAATTGCTTCGATTAAATCTGCCGGTCCGATAAGGTATCCCAGGCGTATGCCGGCGAGAGACCATGCTTTAGACATCGTACGACATACCACAACATTGGGCATCGAAAGCGCGAGTTCGATGCAGTCCTTCTCTGCAAATGCGCCGTAAGCCTCGTCTATCAGAACCACCCCAGAATTTCTTTTACAGAAATTGCGCATTTGCTCCGGGCTGAAAAGAGTTGAGGTGGGAGCATTGGGGTTTGCAACAAAAAACAGTGCAGGTTTTTTAGACAGCTCAGCCTTATCGAGTGCGCAAGGCAGTTCCTCATCTGTTGGAAGGGGGAGGACAGTGCTTTCTATAGCTCTTATCGCTGTGAGAACAGGGTAAAGGGAATACGACGGGGAAAAGTAGCCGATAGTATCATCGTCTTCAACGTAGGCGTATGTAGCCAAGCGCAATACTTCATCAGAACCGTTGCCGACAAATACATTCTCGATGCCGCAGCCTGCCTGGGAGGCTATAATTTCACGTATTTCAGTACAGAGCGGATCGGGATACAGGTTAAGTGTGTTGAGATCAAAGTTTCTCATAACCTCCAGTACTTTCGGCGAAGGAGGGTATGCATTCTCATTAGTATTCAGTTTAATAATATTTGCAATTTTCGGCTGTTCACCGGGAGTATATGGCTCCAGGTTCTGCACTGATTTCCGGATCATTCTGTTTTTTCCAATTATGTATTTAGATACCGGTAGATTCTACCAAAGCCATCAGTTACACGCAAGCAAGAGAAATTTACGACAGCGCTTTTCCGCATTCAGATCAGAGAGAATTTCTTTAGTTTAGTAAAAAAAATCATGTATATTGCAATTCTTTTGAAAATTGCACAATATTTTTAAAAAAATGTATTGGTTTAAATGTTTTTTTTTGGTAAAGTAATCAGCGTTATTTCTGCAAATGGAAGTCGAAACAAGTGACGCAAAGCATCTGCAGAGGTGTATATTAAAGGGCACCCTAAATATGTACGGTATAGCGATAACAGGCGGTATAGCCTGTGGTAAAAGTTTATTATGTAAAATTCTTTCACGCTTGGGCGCTGATGTGATTGATTCCGATGAGATTGTAAAGAAGCTTCATGAGTCGGGCGGAGAGGGAGCAAAAGTTGTAAGGGATAATTTTGGTGTTGAGTTTATTTCAGAGGATGGGGCAACGAACAGGGTAAAGCTGGCTGAACTTGTTTTTTCAGATAACAGGGCAAGAGATAAATTGGGCAGATTACTGCACCCGCTTGTGGATATTGAGTTGAAAAAGTGGAAGACCGGGCAAAGTTCAGCCCCGGTGAGGATAGCCCAGATACCTTTACTTTTTGAGTTGGGGTGGCATGAGGAATGGGATTTGACAGTATGCGTTGTCTCAAAGGAAGAAAATCAAATAAAGCGATTGCAGAAAAGGGGAATAGGTGTTGAAGAGGCAAAACGGCGGATTCGCTCCCAGATGCCAAACGCGCAGAAAGTTGATTTAGCTGATATTGTAATAAATAATGACGGGTCTGAAAACGAATTGGAAATTGCTGCCCGTGAACTTTATAAATATTTGGAGAATGGAAAACATGGCAAAAAAACAGGATGAAACAATGAAAAAATCAGATAA
>JAAZFF010000253.1 GCA_012511845.1 Lentisphaerota bacterium | reverse complement strand
TCCTACAGTCTGCGGCTCATGAGGACATTCGCCCTCCAGCCCTCAGCAGGCTTCGACAACGATAACGGTAGCGATATCGATCCAGTTCCTGATCGGCTACCCACTGCCCACTAACCACTCTTTTCCCCACTGAGCACTGGCCGGCTTGCCGGCTGTCTCCGAAATCTACTTGCGACCGAACTAGTTTTACGGTAGTATACGACGAGTTTTTTTTTGTACGTCGGGTGAAGTACTCTACGTATTGTCAAGGTAAGATTAAATGTATACTCCAGTTTCCAACAGAACAGATTTTAATGCCATGGAGAACGCCATTCTCAAGTTTTGGCATGAAAATGACATATTCAACAAAAGTTTAAAGCAGACGGAAGGCGGCGATGAGTTTGTGTTTTATGACGGTCCTCCCTTTGCAACAGGATTGCCGCATTACGGTCATCTCCTGGCAGGAACGATTAAAGACATAATTCCGCGCTATCAGACTATGCGCGGCAAGCATGTAGAGCGTCGCTTCGGATGGGACTGCCATGGTCTGCCCATAGAGGCACTTGCCCAGGATGCACTTGGAATTTCAGGTGCGCATGATATAAAGGAATTTGGAATCGGAAAGTTCAACGAACAGTGCCGTTCAATGGTCATGCAGTATGTTGAAGAGTGGCGCAATACCGTCACACGAATGGGACGATGGGTTGACTTCGATAACGATTATAAAACGTTAGACAAAAATTTCATGGAAACCATATGGTGGGTATTTAAACAACTCTGGGAACAAGAGCGTGTTTACAAATCTTACCGTATCATGCCATATTCATGGAAACTCAACACACCGCTTTCCAACTTCGAAGCCGGCAGCAATTACAAAGATGTGCAGGATCCTGCCGTAACGGTCAGGGTTGAAGTGACAGAAGGGGCACCTGCCGACTGGGGAAAAACCTACCTGCTTATCTGGACAACTACACCGTGGACTTTGCCTGGCAATCTCGCAATTTGCGCAGGACCTGAAATTGATTATGTGGCTGTTCGCGATAAGGATGACGGCGCAACATACGTCCTGGCGAAAGAACGTGTCGATTCAGTTTATAGAAACAGTACTGATTATGATATCTCGGCAGAATTCAAGGGAAGCTTTGTTGAAGGTTGGAAGTATGAACCGATATTTTCCAACTTTAAAGAAACTCCGTCGGCCTTCCGTGTTTTAAATGCCGGATTTGTAACTACATCCGAAGGTACAGGGCTTGTCCATATGGCACCTGCATATGGCGAGGACGACTTCCAGGTGTGTCGGGCTGAAGGTATAACTGCAATTGCAGATCCACTTGACGATGACTGCAATTTTACTGAAGCGATCCCGGAGTATAAGGGACTGTTTTGCAAGGATGCGGACAGGCTTATAATCCGCAGACTCAAGGATGAGGGCAAGCTTGTACATCAAACTACAATAGTTCACCCGTATCCGTTTTGTGACAGGACGGATACCCCGTTGATTTATCGTGCAATTGATGCATGGTATGTACGCGTTGAAGATTTGCGCGAACGTCTCGTTAAGAATAATTCAGAAGTATACTGGATGCCGGAATATGTCGGCGAGAGGCGATTCGCAAACTGGCTGAAAGAAGCCAAGGATTGGAATATTTCGAGAAACCGTTTTTGGGGTTCATGCATACCGCTCTGGATAAATGAAGAAGATCCGGATGATATTATTTGTGTCGGTTCCATTGATGAACTGAAAGAGCTTTCTGGTATCAAGCTTGATGATTTACACAAGCATATAGTTGATCAGGTGATAATAGAGCGTGATGGTAAAACTTATCGCCGAACGCCGGAGGTTTTGGACTGCTGGTTCGAGTCAGGCGCAATGCCGTATGCCCAGCAACATTATCCCTTCGAGAATAAGGAGAAATTCGAAGATATCTATCCTGCTGATTTTATAGCGGAAGGGCTCGATCAAACGCGCGGCTGGTTCTATACGCTGCTGGTTTTGGGGACGATGCTTTTCGACAAGGCTCCATTTAAAAACGTTGTAGTAAATGGGCTGATTTTGGCAGAAGACGGGAAGAAGATGTCGAAACGACTTCAGAACTACCCTGATCCGATGGATGTTATCTCCACGTATGGAGCAGATGCACTGCGCTTGTACATGACCAACTCAGCCGTTGTACATGCAGAAAATCTGCGGTTTTCCGAGGCAGGAGTCAAGCAGATACTTAGGGAAATATTAATACCTTTTTGGAATTCTTATTCATTTTTTGTTACCTATGCAAACGTAGATGGATGGAGCGAAGATGCCCTGATCATTCCGGATTCAACTAATGAACTGGATCGCTGGATAGTGTCGTCCCTCGAAACCCTGATTGCCGAGGTTGCCGACGCAATGGATGCGTATGATCTGCAGCGTTCTGTGCGTCCATTTGTGAATTTTATTGAAAATCTTACAAATTGGTATATTCGCAGAAGCAGGCGCCGTTTCTGGAAGTCTCAGAACGACTCGGATAAACTGAATGCTTACCGTACGTTGAGGTACGTTCTTGTTCAGCTATGCAAGGTAGCTGCTCCGTTTACGCCGTTTATTGCCGAAGAAATATACAGAAATCTTCGTGGCACTGATATGCCGGAGTCAGTTCATCTAACCGATTTCCCAACGGCAAATGCGGACGCACGAGATTCCAGGCTCGAGGAGCAGATGGGATACGTACAAACAGCTGTAAATCTGGGGCACTTTTTGCGCAAGCAGAGTGATATGAAAGTACGCCAACCTCTGGCAAGAGCCATTGTAGTTTCATCACACGAAGATACAGTAGAGTCTATCAAGCCGATGGCAGAAGTTATTGCAGAAGAGTTGAACGTTAAAAAAGTGGAGTTCGGCATGGATGAAGCACAGTTTGTATCGCTTTCTGCCAAGGCGAACTTTAAATCTCTGGGACCAAGGCTGGCAAAAAGAATGAAAACAGCAGCTGCGGCTATTGAAAAGTTGACTTCAGCCGATATTGAAAAACTGCAAAATGGCAGTTCTCTTACAATTTCAATAGATGATGGTGGCGATCCTGTAGTGATAGAGGCTGATGACATAATTGTACAGCGAATCGAACATGAGGGCATGACCGTGGCAAACGAAGGATTCATAACCGTAGCTCTTGATACGCGCCTTGATGAAGACCTCATTAATGAGGGGATAGCTCGCGAGTTTGTATCGAGAGTACAGGCGCTCCGCAAGGAAAATGACTATGAAGTATCCCAGCGTATAGCGATCAGGTTTAATGCCGATCCTTCTATTGTAACTGCTGTAACAGCACATGAAGAATATATATGCACTGAAACGCTTTGTGTTGATTTCTCAGAAGGGCAAACTCAGAATCCAACCGAAGTTGATGTTAATGGAATACTCGTAAAGGTTCAGCTCTCAAAGGCGCAGGCGTAAATATCAGTGGAGCAGGGTGGTTCCTGAGGAGGTAGGGACGGCTCTCCTGAGCGGTCCGCTGGTTGAGAGGAACTGCACTGCGCCTCTCAATCAGGC
>JAAZFF010000252.1 GCA_012511845.1 Lentisphaerota bacterium | reverse complement strand
GTACAGGGGTATGCCTTGAAAGAACCATCATCCTCTTACAGTACATAAAAAGGGGTGTTTTGAGTACTCTAAGGGTTGTTTTAGGCTGTTTTTAAGCTATAACTCCTTGACCCTCAACGAGATGCTGCGGCTAACCCGCAGAAGTGTCAACCAACAACGGACTCACACATCGAATTCGAAAGGCAGGACAACCTGAAGAATGTCAGAAACACATTTATCAAGCTCTGGGAATAGAATGGAGAAACTTGCCCGGGAACCGTACGCTAATAGAGAAGAAACAAATCTAAGGTGCCAAAACTAGGCAACTTTGTAGTGCCTTAAAAGTCGGGTGCTTTATTTACAACAAGTTATAGCTATAAATGCGAAAGTTGGGCTAATATCCCAGATCATTAATTTCTGGTTGGGGTTCCAGTTGCGGAATGCCAACTGAACGCAGGTAGTTATAGGTGCCATCCAAGAACGAACTGTCACGGGTGGCATCGGGAGGGTTGTTGCCATGTGGCACAAATATCACCATTCCTTGGCGGGCTCGTGTTAACAAGACCCGATAGGCATTTAGCAAGTATTTCTGATTAGCCTCACTGCGTATATTGATCCATTTCTGGCCACGGAAGTCATGATAGTTCCAGTGACATTTATGATTTATCCGAAGGTCGCCATCCCAGGCGATACACGCCCAGTCAAGCTCTAATCCCTGGACCTGGAACTCTGTCGCTACAGCCTCCATAAAAAAGCTAGAACGGGGATCATTCTTGCCATTAAGAAAATAGTACACCGGATTAGCTTCTACATTTACATCTATTGCAAATGGTTTCAAACGCAATGCCTTTGAGGAGGCCAGCAAGCCGTATCGCTCCGAACCGCGGGCATTAGTTCTGATCCAATTTTTTGCATCTTTTAGATCTCGTGTAATACAAATTGGATATTTCTCAAGCTCCTGAAGCAGCTCCTGACTCCTGCTGCGATCAAGCTCAAGGAGCGCTTTGACAAACTCTGAGAGCCTTTCCGAGCGAAACGATCTCATCGAGACATGCAGATGCAGGTTAGGCAAAAATTTAGAGCCCTCCTTTTTTCTTGTGCGTACAATTTGCACTGCTTGACCAGCGGCATACTCTGAGTCGGTCAGCCTGTCTGACATAGCGATTTCCCAGTGTGGAAACTTATTCATTATAGCCTCCAGCCAGGCCGAGATACCAGCCTCACCAGTATTGATCTCTTGTCCGCCGCCAACCAAACAGATAATTACAGCCCAATCGGGACGGCGATCCATATACTCTATTAAAAACTCCGGTTCAGACTTGTTAAAATCTGAGACCCGTTTCTTGCGTTGCATAAAGTTGCGCGTCATTTGCAAGTTCCAAGCTCGCTGTGCTTCATCAAAAATTACAACATGTTCAGGAGCAGCAGAACTTCGCAAGGCTTCATCGCGAAAGTGATGAACGTTTTGGAGAAAAGATTTTACTTTTGCCGCCACATCGCCCTTACGGCATGGTTTCCCCTTCTTTTTTAGCCGCTCAACTTCATCTCGTACAAGTGCTTCTGTCAACACCGCAATCAGGGGCCCATTACCAGAGAGATAAGTTGCATGAGTACCAGAGTCAGTATCATAATTTTTGGTTGCTACATTCAGTCCTACAAGAGTTTTACCAGCACCAGGCACTCCAGTCACAAAGCAGATCACCTTCTTGCTGTTCTCAGCAGCATCACTGATAAGATTAAGCACACATTGTGACGTATCTGTCAGATTGATCGCCCCTGCATCACTTCTGGTTATCGCTTCTACCGAGTGATTAGCATAGAGAGAGCGAGCTGCCTCAATAATCGTTGGTGTCGGGCTGTAGGAGGTATTCTCCCACTCTCGAACAATATAGCTGTCGGTCTCTTGGGTTAGCCTTTGCAGTAGCTCTTTAGCTCCATTAATAGAGGTAAAGAGTGGTTTCGCAACATTATCGCAGGAGTATTCAGGATCAAATGTAGACTCCTTTGCTTTCGTGGCAAGTAGCACCGGGACTATCTTTGCGTCATGGCTACCCTTATGAAAATTCTTCAAATCCAAGGCATAGTCCCACACCTGATCGATATCGTCTTGCAGCTTGCACCGCTCCCCAACTTTAAATTCGAACACTATGATATACAGGAGGTCAGCAACAGAAAAAGTCAGCACAGCATCAACACGACGCCCCATACGCGGAATATTGAACTCAAGAAAAATCTCCCCAACCAGGCCGGAGGGCAGAACATGCTGTAGAATCTTAATCTCCTGTTCCCAGGCTGCAACCTGTGATGGCGAGACATCAAAACCGTCACGTCCACTATTGCCGGCAAGAGTCCCAATGATCTCCTCAACAGAAAGTTTCTGGAAGAGCACTACCTCTGTGCCAAACCATGCACGATGCCGTCTATTTAACTGGTGTGGTAACATATTGTTTGATGCTCCTCCTTCATCATCGGCTGGAGCTCTGCCGTAGGGATATTGAGACGTGTTGCGTCCTCATGAACATGGGAGGTAATGGTTTTTGGATTTATAAGTCTTTTAGCCATGGCAAAGTCAGTGGTTAGTGGTCATTGGCTAGTGATTATTCCTCAATGCGCATCCACTCATTGAGCAAAACGGTTTTGCCTACCCCGCGCAATCCGGTAAGCAACATGCTCTTCTCTGAACGACGATTTTTTACACGCCCAAAAAGGATGCGACTCTGTGCAAGGATAGAATCACGACTTGACAATTCGGGGGGAGGCGAGCCAGCACCTGGTGAAAAAGGGTTTTTGACGGGATCCATTGGCAAAACTTTCGATTTATAGCGAGTTTAGTGATTTATAGCCGATGTGGGCTATAATCGGCTAAAATTAGTATAAAGTCAAGAAGGCGGTACAGTT
>JAAZFF010000251.1 GCA_012511845.1 Lentisphaerota bacterium | reverse complement strand
TTACCCTGAATGCAGATCCCTGAACGAATTCGACAGAATTGCTTATAGTTCCCGAACCTCCCAGTACAGCTCCGGTCGCCACCTCCACCGGAGAAATCATGCTGCCCGTAAGGCGTATTTCACCTTCGTTGACTGAAGTGCTTCCACTGATGAGGATACTTCCAGCCAACTCCATTGTTCCTGTACCCTCTTTTACCAATGTGCCTTCGTTTACACCATCGTCCACAAAGTCTGCCATTATGAGCAGATCCACTTTGGCAGGACCTTCACCTATATCAAACACCTGTGTTCCGTTAAGCTCCATGCGTGCATTTACCAGACCCTCAGCCGTGCTTATTACTGCAGCATTCGTATTGGCAGGATTCCCGACAAAAACAACAGCCGGCTCAGAAGTCCGGAAGATTATACGTGGCGGTATCCTGTTTTCATAATTCAGGCCACCCAAGTGAATGGGAATCCACTCGACATCTTCAGATGAATTGGTAATCGTGATTGTTCCATTGTTCATAACGAGCGACGCTCTGTAATTGCTGTTGTCTCCGCCACTTAAGTTGATCTGAGCTGACCCCGAAAGGAAGATGTCCTCTTCAACAGTGACGGTATGGCCGCGTGTTATTCCCCAGGAACCTCCAGACATATAGGCATTATCCAATTTCGTTGCACCGGAAGATGTGCCGCTTGCACCGCAGGAATAGCTTCCGCCTGTCATAAAAAGATTCCTGAATGTTTCATGAGCACCTGAACCGGAATTGGTGGCTCCGCCTTTTTGTGAGAGTGTACCTCCATGAATTTCTATATCAGCATCGTCTGCAATACGGTTGCCGTGATTTTGCACTGATCCGCCGTACATGATCAGACGGGTGGGTATTATTCCACCATTCCCGGCACCGCCGGTGATCCTGAACCATCCGCTGTTAACAATCACCGGTCCGGTAAACATAGTGGGCGCGGGCCATTGCAGGTACGAGGAGCCGTTGCCAGCAAAAACAATACCTTCACCACCGTCATTTACAGGTGAAACATTCAGCTGTAACGCAGGTCCGCTGCCATTGCTCATGCCGGCTGTCAGAGCATTAAGAATAAAACCCTGTTTCCCATCAAAATCAAGGGGAATATTGATAAGCATGAGATCTTCATCTGCTACAGGTCTGCTGAGTCCCGTTGTTCTGCAGAACAAAATCCCTGAATTCAGACGAAGAACTGCTCCTTCATCTCCTGCAAGATAAACACCGGCATTTCCGTTGGGTCCTGAAACATCGAGAGAAAGAGAGTTCACCGATGTTACGGGAGCAGTCAGATAATTGGTCAGTGTTTGCGATTCGTACACCAAATTAGTGACAACAACTTCAATCTCATCAACAATATTTGTAATATATTCGTAGAAAGGAGCACTGCCTATGTTTGCGAGCCGAACGTTATTTCCATCGTTTTCACCGTCAACCAATGTATGGGTGTATTCAGTGTCGAAGTCAAGCAAACGTATTCCTTTATCTTCATCATAAGTAACAAGCCCTATGCCATATTCACTGTTATCGTAGTTTGCAGTCACCCCGCGGAGGACACCAAGCGTTGTGGTACCTGTAGCACCTTCTGTGCTGGAAAGCTCGGGAGGATTGTTGAATATCACATTAACAGAGTTCGTCATCACATCTGCCGGGAAGAGTCCAAGCTGATTTCCGGTAATGACAAAACTTCCGGAATCAGGCTCCATGTTGAGACTATCCGACCAGAACGTTGTATGGAATTTACCCTGCTGGTAGATAGATAGGCGGGGTTGACCATTACGGCAGACATTTATTGCATTCTGGTTTATTATTTCAACATCACTCTTCGAAGAGCTGGTAATACCTACAGGACGACCGCCCATGAGGGTCAGACTATTTACGAGAACATTTTGCGTCGGGCTGACAACGTCCTTGTCAACAGAAAAATTGCCACCATTTCTAACGATCACATCAACATCTGAAGCAAGACTTCCTCCATTTGAAAGTTTAAAACCTCCCGCATCTGCAATAATAGTTCCAGGACCCTGAGGTTTTGTCTTGAACTGCTTCGTTCCCCCGCCCAACAACGTCAGAGTATAACCATTGAGAGAAAAATCCCCCTGAGTAATAAAGGTATTCTGCAAAATCTCCCATGTCTGATCTGTATCAATATCAATAGAAATATTGAATGTTGTTGTTCGCTTGGGAGCTGATTTAATGCCCCCTGCACCCAGTGTAATCTTGTTCCCCGCCCTGAAAATAAGGTTTCCACCAGGATCTTCCGATCTGATATCAATTCCGTACCACTCTACATCTTCTCCCAGATCGTATGTGCGGTTACTGTATTCACCATCCCATACGGCTATATCTTCAGGTCCGGGAGCGACTCCTCCCACCCAACTTGAACCGACATGAAGTTCATCAGAATTATCTGCCTTGATTATTTCCCTTGCTGATAATATCGGTGACAATACAATGAGCAACAGACTTGCAATAAGTGTTGTATTAAGTATGTGTTTTTTCATTTTTCTCTTCCTGTTTATTTTTTTGTAAAAGATCTTTAAAATATAGTAATCGTTGTACCTTGCGGCGGACTCTGTTTGAGGATCACTGAATCAGAGGAATATCCGATATGGTGCGTCATCGCAATTGATCTGTAATCCGTAGCGTCTTCAAACTCTTCACCGTTGATCAACACAGAGGAGAATTCTCCTGTCAATTCGCCGGATTCGGCAAGTGTGTAATCACCGATGAGTTCGATCTCATCAGGTATATTCAATTGTAAAACTGTGCCAAGAGCACTTACAGAGATCGAGCCTGACACAGCAAGCGTATCGCATGTACCTTCTCCTATGTCTATGGAAAGACAACTGTAGTCTCCGAAATCCACATCACCGTTTACGCTTAATGTTGCAATTTCCGAACCTTCTTCAATACCGCCCGGTGTGACAGTGGCGGGGAATACTGCCTCCTCGATCTCATCTTCTTCGTCAGCAGCCACGAATTCGCCTTCCAGCGACAGCGTCGCACCTGTCCGTCCTGTATAGCCTATGGTGCCGGCACCTCCAACTGCACCTGAAGGCTCCACATGAAGTGCACCCAAACCGATGCCGGAGGATGTCTCCGTAGCTGTACCATCGATAATGAGCAACCCTGCTTCGTTCGGACGACTGCCAAGTTGCGCACGGGCAACTGTAGTATCACCGGGATAAGTGTTGGAGCCGGTAAGCTGCACAGTACCGCTACCTCGACAAATCAGACCTCCTCCTCCGGAAATTGCCGCTTCTATTTTGATATGGACATTCGTTATATTCTGTTCGACAGATGTAATTGTGCCACCTTTGGGAAACTCCAGATTTCCCCGGATTACCGCTGTTCCATAACGATTTCTGTCGTTCCAACTGTATGGTTGATAGCCTATACCTGAATTCAGAATCAATTTGCCTTCTTCACCCGTTTCAACAGTGAAATTGACATCAGTGGAATGATGCGCAAAAGTCAGCCCGCTGAACGTTTGTGTAAACCCATTTAAATCCAGCAAACCACCAGATCCATATCTGGGCCAGCGAATGCGGCATTGCTCATCGGCAAAATATCTGATTGTCGAGCCGTTTTCAATCCGATCCTCGAAATCAGAATTCATACGCACAGGCATTGCAAGCTCCAATGTGCCGCCGCTCTGTATGCGGAAATCCTTGACGTTGGAAACAGCACCCTCAAGCCGCACGGTACCGGCACCGCCGATCGCAAAAACCTTCCGACCCCCATCACTGCTAACATCGCCCTTTACAATCAACGTTGAATCTTCAGATGCCGATATAGTGGCGTTTGTTAAAAACAGAGTGTCGACATCGACAATGTTTGTGCCGCCGCCGGAACTGGAGTAAGGCGGGGAGGCTTCGAAGCAGAGCATTCCGGGACCTGATATTGTCCAGCCTGGATTCTGAAATTCAACCCGCGCGATTTGCTGTGTAGTTGAAAGAAACGGATCGGCGAGACCTGAGCGATCTCCAAAAATCACATTCGTAGTGCTCCCGGGGACAACGCCATCACTCCAGTTTTCCGGATTTTCCCAGACAGGATTGTCCGTTGATATCCAAAAAGCATCAGCCGCTTGAACTTTTAGTGCAAACAAAAGACAAGCTGATACGATAATAAAAGATATTTTCTTAATTTTTTTCTCCGTTTGTAAGTTAAATTAAAGTGTTACGTGCTGGAAATAAAAGTATAACCTCTCAGTGCGGAACGCACAAAAGCACCCCAAAAAGGAGTTGGTGTAAAATCCCAATCCCCGATGACACGGGGCGTGGCTCTCGGATGAAAACTCCAGGCGGTCCAATGAAGTCTGTTGGCTTGTATAAAGGCAATGATTTCCGGTGCCCAAAGATACGGATCTTTATAATCTTCCGGCTTCTCAAAAGGAAGCGGCACAAGCTCACAGCCAACTTCTCCTATAAATATCGGAGCTTTGTCTGCCATGCAAAGGACGTTCCCTGCCCAGTCAGACTTCCATGGATATATATGGCTTGCATACATCACGCCGTTACCGCCGGCATCGTCTACAGTGTAACCTGCTGCATTGCCCGTCAAATCATATGCCCAGTCAAGCCCGCCTGCTATCACGATGTTTTTCGCACCCGTTTCCCTGACGGCATCAACCAGTGCCTGATGCCCGATAGTCTCTATCTGTTCCCTGGCAAACTCATTTTCTGCCACTACACCTTTTTTCTCCTCTGCATCGATTTTCCCTCCGTCACGCCACACTTCCCATGATATGCTGTGAGCTTCATTAAAAAGATCAAATATAACAGCAGGATGATTGGAATAACGCGCAGCTGCATCTATCCAGAATTCCGCATGAGCCTGTGTCGGTGCCTTGAAACGATGCAGATCAAGGGCAAGATAGGCTCCAGCGTTGGCTGTTGTCTCTACCAGTTCATCAACAAGCTCCCTGTACGAAGCTCCGCCATCTTCCGCAGTTGTATCATCGCGTCCAAACCAGAAATCCTCACGAACAGGTAAGCGGATGCAGTTTGCATGCCAGTCATTGAGAGCAGCCGTAAGCGTTTCCCTGATCTTGACCCCGCCGTTGCGCCACTCCAGACCGGGAAGTGCGAGACCCTGAAGCCATATGTCGACCCCGTTGCTATTCACAAGGCGATTTCCGTCAACATATAGCGTATCGTTTTCTTTAATTGTCTTTTGTGCTTTCGCCATTTTCAGGATTTCTCTATCTTCAATGTCATCTAAATTACGTGGCAGGGTTTAGCGGCAAAACTTCATCTGTTAATGCTCCCGTTACGAGTAGCATGGGATAATCGGCTACAGGTAAACTGTATTTCCCGTTTTGAGGAACAACACTGTAAACACTACCACCAAGCGTATCAAGCAACAAGGCGTCACCTTCCACTTCCGATAAATGTAAATCTATCGCCCGATATGTGTTGGCATCACTTATGGCACCACCGTTGAAATAGGCGGCAACTCTCGTGCCGGATGCCCCTTCAAACTGATAAACTTGTATTTCAGACTGGCTATGTCCGTGTGCTTCGCTGATATAAGTAGCCCTCCAGGGATATTCTACAGGACGAAAATCATTGCTGAAAACAGTGCAGAGATTCTGCATGGCGAAAAATGATTGCTTTGGGGATGCATTAGTTCGGAGCAGACCCTTCGGATTTATTGCCGATGCATCCCTGTACCCCGCAAGGTCTACTGCATGGAACCACGAAACGAATTCAACGCCTATCCCGACATTGGTAATTAAATGACGTGTCAGCCATTTTGCCTGAATCAGTTCGCTCGTCTCATTATGATGCGCCTTGGCTCCCGTCCCGCTCGGCTGGGAAGGATATCCGCCCTCGCCCATCCATAATGATGCACCGGGCAGGCGTTTCTTCACAAGTTCGCTCAATTTTGCCACATCAGCTTCGTACAGAAAATCAGGAGGATAGCGGTAAGAATGGAACGTTACAATATCGATCAGTTCAGGTTTTTCCAGATTATCTATAAACTCGGAGATAAACGCTCTTCCATCGGGATTGAGCGCTTTACTTGTCATTGCCAGAGCCGCTATTCCGGCAGAGGGCATTGCCGCTTTAACCGCTTTCACTGTGGGATTAAACAAACGTGCGTATTCTGCGCCTGTCCTTGGCTGATTCACCCAGAAAGCGGGGATGTCGGGCTCGTTCCAGATTTCATATATCGAAACACGGTCGGAGAAATGTTCCACCAGCTTCTCAACATACCTCAGCCACGCCGCCAAGGCGTCAGGGTTATCGGTAGGCACAACTCCTACAGTTGCCTGATACCCCTCAGCCTGATCCTGATAGACAGGATTGCCGTAACCAAGGTTAAACCACGGCTCCATTCCCAATTCGATAAGAGCATCAACGTGTTTGTCGAGCCACGAAAAATCAAAAACTCCCGGAGATTTTTCACACTTCGCCCAACCTGTCTGCAAACGTGCCCTGAGTGCACCTGTTTCCGCTATTTTCGGAAACACTGCCTCCGGATCAAATAAATCCCTGTCGAGCGTTTCACAACCGATGCCAAAGCACTCCGCCTTTTTTCTTCCAGAAGTGTCAATATTGAGTATGCCAAGCTCCTTGAGCTTGAGCGATTCAATTTGCAAAATACTTGTGTTCGTCATTTTAGCTGCAATAAGATTGTATCAAGTTGATAGAAATTAACTCTTCTGGAAAAGGCAGGTTTATGGGGCAGTAGCTGCGCTGATTGTTGCAGTTCGTTGTACCGGCATCTTCTTCCCGGCAGGTGGTGGAGCCACAGATTCGCGTTCGATATACGTTACCGGCAGCAAAACATTATTACATGGCTTCCCGTAATTGGCGACACGCTCAATGAGCAGGTTCATGGCAAC
>JAAZFF010000250.1 GCA_012511845.1 Lentisphaerota bacterium | reverse complement strand
GTGCGCATACGGCAGCTTCGAGCAGTGAATTGCTTGCGAGTCGATTGGCACCATGGAGCCCCGTGCTCGCAGTTTCACCGATTGCGAGCAATCCAGGAATATTGGTAAGTCCTTCTACAGTTGTTTTTACGCCGCCGCAACAGTAATGTGCTGCAGGCACAACAGGTATGAGATCCTCTGCCATATAGATGCCGAAGTAACTGCATCTTTCATAGATGTTTGGAAAGCGATTCACAAGAAAATCCCTACCCTTGCGGCGTATGTCCAGGTACACACATTCGATGCCGTGCTTTTTCATTTCATGGTCTATCGCACGTGCCACAATGTCGCGCGGAGCAAGCGAGCCGCGTCTGTCATAATGTGCCATAAAGGGTTTGCCATTGCCGTCAACAAGCTCCGCCCCTTCCCCGCGTACCGCCTCGCTGATTAAAAAGTTCTTGGCTTCAGGATGGTAAAGGCAAGTTGGGTGGAATTGTATAAATTCCATGTTCCGGATTTCAGCACCAGCCCGCCATGCTATTGATATACCTCCAGCTGTGGCTACATCAGGGTTGGATGTGTATTGATAGACCTTCCCTGCACCCCCTGCGGCAAGTACGGTGTATGGTGCATGTATGGCAAAAATTTCTTCGGAACGTGCATCAAGCATATAGGCACCAACGCACGAAGGTTTGCCCTTGATGTTTTTAATAACAAGGTCTATTGCCATTGTGTGTTCCATCAGGACTATCTTTTCGTTCTCTTCGACATTACTTAATAACACCTCTTCCATGTGTTTGCCGGTAATATCGCCTGCATGAAGAATTCTGCGTTTGGAATGCCCTCCCTCGCGTCCCAGGTCAAGCTCTCCGTTAAGAGAATCACTTCGTTCTGTAAACTGCATCCCCATGTCGCGAAGTTCCTGGATGCGGGCAGGGGCATCGCTCACTATACTCCGTACAACCTCCTCGTCACATAATCCTGCGCCGGCGTCAAGAGTATCGGCAATATGCATATCGAAAGAATCGTCTTTCGTCATGACGCATGCAATTCCCCCTTGGGCATGAAATGTGTTTGTATCCCACTTCTCCTTTTTTGTGGCTACAATAACATTTCCGTGTTTTGAAAGATGTATTGCTGCTGCAAGGCCGGCGAGGCCGCTGCCTATAACAAGATAATCACATTCAACAACTCTCATTTCCATTCACCTCCACAGCGGGTTGTGATTTTTCTTTTTCTGCTTTTTCCATTTCCGCAAGTATCATTTCAGCCGGAGTGAAGTGTCTCTTTGATTTGTTGCACTTCGCACATGAGGGTACAACGTTGCTCCTGACGGACTTGCCTCCGCGTGCCACAGGAATAACATGATCCATGGTCAGTTCCGAGCTTTTGAAAGTTTTACCGCAGTAATGGCAGATTCCCCGGGCAATGCACGATTTCCACCAGGAGCTCTGACGCAGTTCTCGTGCCTTTGTGCGTTCGCGAGCCACGTGTTTGTCATCCTTCTGGATATCTATCCAGTCCTTAGTCATTTCAAACAGTTTTAAAGTTCAGGGGAAAGAGGGGATATGGGGAAAAAAGCATCTTTCAGATAAATCAGACCGAATATGATGAATACTATACCTGCAATCATCTTGATTTTTTTTGGACTGACGTACTGGGTTATCTGGCAACCAAAATATACTGCAATTGCGGAGGAGAGCGCAAGGGCGAGGGCAGAACCCAGAAATATCCATATGCGGGCAGTAACATCAGTGGCAGCGAATCCCATACAGGTAAGTTGCGTCTTGTCTCCCAATTCGGCGATAAAGACCGTTCCAAATGTTTTTAAAAATATTGCAAGCATGGAATTTTATGTGAATGAGATGTTTTTATTGTTATCTGATATTTGCTTTACGATTTCCTTCAGATCCTGAGCTGATTCTTTTGTGCAGACAAGTGTTGCATCAGCCGTATGAACCACAACAAGGTCATCGGCTCCCATAACTGCCACGAGATGCCCGTCAACATCGTTTACAATGGTGTTGCCCGTTGCTTTCAGAACTTCGCTTTTTCCGTGCAATGCGTTGCCTGCGTCATCGCATTTCAAATGCTCCCCGGCGGAAACCCATGTTCCCACATCATCCCAGCCGAATGCTCCGCGTGCTGCAACGATATTTTTTGCCTTCTCCATCACTGCGTAATCGATCGATATCCTGTCGAGTTTGGAATATTCTTCCAGGAGGATCGCAGCAAAATCCGTTCCGCCAAATTTGTCTTTCATGCGCTCCGTCATTTCAAAAAGCTGCGGACAAAATTCACGCAGTGCATCTTTAAAGGTTTTTACACTCCAGATAAACATTCCGGAATTCCAGTAGTAGTTGCCTGCGGAAACATATTCTTTTGCGGTTTCCAAATCCGGTTTTTCAACAAAACGTTTTATTCTTATGAACTCGGTCTTTGAATCACTTTCGAGCTGCTCTCCCGCCTCTATATAACCGTAACCGGTTGCCGGGTATTCCGGCACTATTCCAATTGTTCCTATTGTGTCTTCGCGAGCTGCAATATCAGAGGCGTCTGCAAGAGTCTGAAGGAAAACGGGAACATCTTCGATGAGATGGTCGGCTGTAAGAACTGCCATTGTGGCAGAGTCTCCACCTCGCCCCGCAACCCACGCCATACCGAGTGCGCAAGCTGCCGCCGTATCGCGCCCGAAAGGCTCTCCAATGATGTTCTCGGCAGGAAGCATGGGGAGCGTCTCCCTGGAAAGCTCAACCAGGTCATCCGAAGTGATCACGAGAATCTGCTCAGGTTCCACCAGTCCGTCAAGACGTTCGACGGCTATCTTGATGAGGGGTTTGCCGCCGAAAATTGAAACAAACTGCTTCGGTCTTGAGACTCTGCTGACGGGCCAGAAGCGCTCACCGCGCCCGCCTGCCATAATTACGATATAAAGATTTTTCTTTGTGACCATTTTTACGATAATAAACAGGTGAATAAACGTTAACTACAAACAACGCATTCTTAGTCTATCCTATACACTGATGTTTTGCCACAACAGATTTTCCCGGGCAGTGATCAGGGGCAGAGCTTGAGAGGAGCGGCAATCTCATGGCAACTGGCTCAAAAAGGTGCGGGCTGAAATAACTACCGGCTCTTTATACTGCAGGGAGTCGACACTCTCGTACGGTAAATCGAAAACCACCTGAAAAGCATGTTGTGCCCCAACCCTCTGTTGCATAATACCAAGTGCAGGAGCAAGTTTTGTACTTCCAGTTTTGACTTCAACCAGAAACCAGGGGATGCCATCCTTTACCACCAGAAAATCAACCTCCCTCTTTTGTTTGTCGCGTATATAGTAAAGGTCATAATTACCCATGCCGATATCGGTCCACAGCTCTACCGCTTTCAAAAGGTGACAGGCAACCATGGTTTCGTTGCGCTTTCCTATATCCTCAATCGTAGACCAGTCGCGAAGGTACCATTTGGGCGTTTTACGGATCGCATTAGCAACATGTTTTGACCAGGGTCTTACTGAGAAACCAAAAAAAAGGGAATTCAAAGTTGATATCCACTTTCGTATTGTCACCTCATTTACCTGAATTTCATTTGCCAGAGAGCTGTAAACTATCTGATCACCTGAGCGTTGTGCCAAAATCTGTGCCAGAGCTTCTATTTGTCCCAACTCACGAATGCGGGTATCCTCCCGTATATCTTCGCGAACAAGTTGCTCAAAACGAAGTCGTTGCCAACGAGTTGAGAATGCTTTATTTGCCCTTGAAAAAGGCTCGGGAAATCCCCCGTAAGTAACCAATGTGCCCCAATCTTCATCGGATACCGGTTCTGACGCTCCAAACTCTGTATCTGGCACTTTCGGGCGCAGCAACTCCCCAACTGAGAGAGGATGCATACGGTAGGGAAAATATCGCCCCATAAGACTATCACCGCCCCGCTTGAAAATATCAAGCCGTGCTGATCCGGTAACCACGATTTGAATATCCCGGCTGTATAAATCAAAAAACCCTTTAAGAAACAGCTTCCATTTCGAATAGTGATGTAACTCGTCAAGTATCAGTATGGGTCTCTGTGCAGTTGCCTTGTGTGCTCCTGCCATCTCTGCAACTGCTGTTTCGCCATTAAGTATGACAAGCCGATGATCACTATTGTCCCAATTTAAATAGTGTGTGCCCAGATCGGTGCCCACAGTAGTTTTACCTACCTGTCGGGGACCTGAGAGAAAGACCATCTGCCTCTCTTCAGAAAGGTGCTGCAATATCACATTCGAGTATAATCGGGGAATCGTTTTCATGACTCCAAATAATAGGGAAACACCTTTATCAAGTCAATACCAATCCAGACATAAGTATGGAATTTTCCTTACCATTCCAGAGTATAGTATGTATTGGTAATCTTAAACAAAACTTTTTTGCATTGACTTGACAAGTCGATATATAGTCGTGCCCGTCCTATGCGGCCAGCCAAGGCATGGAGGAGTATCAAGCTTTTCTGCTCTTACAACGGCTTTATCCATTTTTTCATTATCAAAGACACCTTTTGGGATATTTTTTTTATATCCGGGCAGATACTTATTCAACTCATTGTCACATGATGCACTGGAATTTACTGAAACTGCGTCAGCAAAGTGTAACAAGAGCCATAATTCAAACTTGGGATTGCTGACAGCAAGTCCTCTTTTTACGACACTGCCACGCTTCTCGCAGACCCACTCATGTAGTAGTTGTAACTGTTCATCAGACCATTTATCCTTGTCAACAACCAGCCAAGCTTCATCGCCGAGTCGCATGCTCGTGCGGTTGAGTTCCTTTTTCATTCGTTTCAACACATCTTTTGGTGAACTCTTGCCTCTGACTCTCAAACATTTAACACGAACTTCTTGTGAATTGAGCAAGTGAAAATAATCGGGCTCTGTGACAGCACCCTCAGTTGCTATTAGATAAAATCTTGCATAGCATCGCTTTCCGTAATCTCTTGTTAGTCTGGAATTCATGTGCTGCTCCTGCTTGCTCTTCATTGACCGACTGAAAGCTAAGCATCGGCTGGATGTTGGGTATCCCGCCCATGCGCCCTTGCAGATAGCTTTTTCTTATATCTTTATCATAGCGAATGTCAGTGTTGAAGTCACTGAAAGGTATCAGGTTGGAGACGCTCCGCATATCGCGTTCCACCAGCCACATCTCATCACGTCGAAACAAGCTTTGGTCCATTAAAAGCAGGTCATGTGTTGTAAAAAGAACCTGTGTCCTGCTATCTGCACCATATTCGGCGAGATAGGCTTCAAGCAACTGACGTGTAAGAATTGTGTGCAGACTGCGGTCGAGTTCATCTATAATAAAAACTTTTTGCGATGTCCGATCTGACACGGTCAAAAAAGCAGGCAGCAAGTCAATAACTCGCTGCGAACCATCTGATTCGTCCACCATATCAAATTTTTCCTCACTTCCATCATTAGTATTATGAAATGTTACCAGCTTGCGAGTCTTGAATTCATTACCGTTACGGCTCACCAGATAGCATTCATTCAATGGTTCTACACGCAACTTGACGACGCCTCCGTCAGGTGTCTCTTTTCGGATGTCGTCGCGAATCTCATCTGGAATAGCAAGATTGGCAAAGGGGATTTCTTCACCACCAAGCCGGCAATACCGGTATCCAGTGCCGGAAGCAGCTTGTTAATATTTTCATTAATAAGCGAGCCTTTCTCAATAAATAATTCAAAGGCTGCAAAACGTGAGTCCGGTGCAATCAACTGCAGGTTGTTTCTGAACCATAAGTAAACCGGGAGGAATTGTTTTCCTTTCTGTAGAATGGAGTTTGCCAGAAAGAGTTGATTATCCTGTGTGCCATTAAAGGCAAAAGTCAGAAAGTCTTGATCAGGCAGAGATGAAGCCAATTCTATTTTACTGCCTTTACGATGATAGAGCATTTTATCAGCTGTGCGCCCCAGCCTAATCAGTTTCTCTTCAACTACCGATGTTGCTGTTACCACAAAGCTAAACTCGTAGATTACTTCATCTGCCAGTATTTGAATCATAAAGCTGCTTGGCCGTTTTGCTGACTTAGCCTCCAATCTGAATGGTTGCACCTCTATAGGTAATTAGAGCCTGTCCCATATAAGATAAGTGGCTGATTGTCAGTTAGTTCTACACAATAAAAATCGGGCAAAAGTAGCGTTTTTGGCTACTTTGCCCGAAAGAAATATGTTATAATTTATGTAGTAACAAAAACACTCAAATTCACTCCTTATAACACGCCACTATGATAACCTTTCAGCCCGAGTTTCGTCCAGTACTTCCTGTAGTTTATGGTCAAAACGCGGTATGTCATAGTCATGGACACCGTAGCCGAAAAAACTGTGTTCAGGAAACTATCGCATCCGTCAAATACTGGACACTGTGTTAAAATCGGCATCCATAAGAACAAAAATGTTACGAAAAGCCACAATGGAGTACGTTGGCGTGAAGCGCCGCATCTATTCAGAATTGAAGAGTAAAGAAGCCAAGTCAGCAGCTATTGACGATTTTTGCATGACAACCGGGCTAACCTGGAAATATGCAATCAAGTTGCTTACTGGTAATCGCAAATACAGGGAACACAAGGGACGGGGGAAGACATATACCTCCGCATCAGAGGCTTTGTTTTTACGTCTCTGGCATGCGTCAGGGCGTATGACTCCACAGTATCTTGTAACTGTTCTGCCTCAGCAGATGTCAGCTTTGTGTGAGCTGGAGCATATTGATTCGAAGGCGAAGGAACAGGTCTTAAAGATGAGTGCCTCAACTATGGAACGTGTGTTACGTGCTCATCCTAAGCACGCACCCTGTCGACGCAACCGGTGCAGTGGGGCAAACACCTTAAGTTCCTCCATTCCTTGTGAACACCAAGTTTAAAGTGTCACATTTCCACCGGGTTGAAATGTCCCGTGATATTCTTTGATTAAAGATTCAAAAGAATCATCTTCTTCTTTCTTCATTTTCTTCATTGTGTTCTTCTGCACTTCCAACACAGGTGCCTGAATAGCTGTATTTTTTTTCTTGAATTGTATATCTTCTTCTATATTCTTGGAGGTGTACAATGGAAGTCAAAGGTCAACGTAAGTGCCGTAATTGCAAAGAGTTCTTCACTCCTGATGCTCGTAATGCAACCCGTCAGCATTACTGCAGCAAGCCTGAGTGTCGTGATACCAGTAAAAAAGCCGCTCAGCAGAAATGGTGTAATAAAAATCCGTCTTATTTTCGTGGTCAACTTAATGTGCAGCGTGTCGGGAGTGGCGCAGCAAGCATCCTGGTTACTGGAAGGATAATCCGGAATTAGATGTCTTGGAGCATGCTGATGCGTTACAAGATGCCTCAAAGCCACAAGAATCTGCAATGCAAGCTGTTATCCTTGATAGTGATCAGATTTCTGAGGAATGTTGGGGACCGTTACAAGATACGATAGAACCTATTTTGATTTCCTGCTATGAATCTGGGCAACGAATCGGGGGCGTTGTGCCCTGAATGACTAACCCGAATATTTCATGAAACTGAAACAAAAGATAGCAAATCTTTCTTTAGCTTGCTATAATGCAAGTAGTTATGAATACATCAAAAGAAAGATTTGCTATGACTAAAAGTAACACACTACCGTTCAAT
>JAAZFF010000249.1 GCA_012511845.1 Lentisphaerota bacterium | reverse complement strand
GTTATCGGACGACACGGAGGCCATCCCTCCCGTTCAGAAAATAGGCTGTAGCCGTGTAATATGGAGGGGCGGGCTCTGTCCAAACTAAAATCGACTCACATTTTTACGCTACATCGCAAAAACCTCGGAATTACCACCTCTTGACAGCGCAACAAAAGCAAAAAAACGTTACCTGATTCTTAAACTTGATGATCTAGCGGCACACAACTATAATCGCAACATGAAGCGCACTGCCGATTACTTGAAATCACGCAATCTGCCCGGTACTTTCGGTATATGCGTAAAGTCGCTTGAAAACGCACCACAGGCATATCCCGACTGGATACGTGCAAACGCATATCAGAACGGAGGTCTTTTTGAATTCTGGCAGCATGGCTGGGATCATGCAATGAACATAAAATGGAAAGGAAAAACATATACGGCTGAATTTGCTGTTGAAGATGCTGATTATCAGAGAGAGCGATTCGATAAATCCCAGTCAGTTTTTCTGGACAGAGTCGGTATCCCGCTACAGGGCTTTAATGCTCCTTGTGGTGTAACCACTTCTCATACACTCGATATCCTCCGCGATCATCCCGAAATAACATACTGCCTGTTCTACCCCATTGAGGCGGAAAAAAGTGCCGGCAAATTCGTCTTCAGACGTTCTTTCAACCTCGAAGCCTCTGTCGGCAAAATTGAATACAATGAATTCTGTCGCCAGTACCGAAATCGTCGCGGTGATGATTATGCTGTAATACAGGGGCACCCCGATATGTGGAATGATTCATCGTTCCATGATTTCAAGATGATAGTAGATCTGCTTCTTGATGACGGCTGGATCTTCACCACACCATCTCAATATCTTGCAATCAAGGGGATAAAACCTTCAGCCGTTGCGCCTGCTGCGGCAGTAAAAAAAAATGAAGTGAATAAACTCTTCCCCTTTCCGATGGGAGGGAATGAGCCGAACCACGGCGTAACAGATATGTCCTACCTCAACGACACGCCAGCCGGAAAGAATGGACATATCAATGTGGAGAACGGCCACTTTGTTGATCCGTCCGGACGCCGTATTCGCTTTCTCGCCACAAACTTTACTTTTTCTGATGCTTTCCCAACGCATGAACATGCTAAAGGTCTTGCTAAACGCCTGGCTTCAATGGGAATAAACTGCGCACGTATCCACCACATTGACAAGGAAGCAGCTCCGGCAGGTATATGGAAGAAAGGTTTATCTAAAAAAGATACAATCGATCCTGAGCAACTCGATCGACTCGACTTCTTTATCTCAGAGCTGAAGAAAAATGGAATCTATATAAACTTCAACCTCCATGTTTCACGTCAGTACTGGGAAGGTGCCGATTTTTCCTTTGATAATCTAAGCTCTGATAAAGACCGGAATGAAGTAATGCCTAAATACGGCAAAGGACTGGATCGCATCTTCGAACCCCTCATCGAGATGCAGAAAGAATATGCAAAAACATTACTATTCGAACATGTAAACCCGTATACAGGAATCAGCTATGGCACGGATCCGGCTGTAGCAATAGTTGAAATAAATAACGAAAACACTATTTTCGGGATGGATTTCAAGGCATTGCCGGATTATTACGCAAATTATATCAGAAACAAATGGAACTCATGGCTTGGCAAACGTTACGCATCTACGGATGGCATAAAGAAAGTCTGGGGCTCTTCAATACCGCTGGGAAATAACATTGTAGAGAAATCTCCTCAAATTGAAGGTCCGGCATTTCTGCGTTTCAAGTCTTCTTCACCCGACGCAGCAACCGTTGAAGTTTACAACAAAGCTGAACAGGGTTGGCAGGCACAATTGCAGTGGCGTGATCTGACACTTGTACCCGGGGATATTTACACACTTTCCTTCTCCTACCGTGCCAGCACACCGTGCAATGTAAGGTTTACTGCCAGACATCAATTTTCCGACTGGTGGAATTGCGGACTTTCAAGTAATGTTAAAGCAGATAAGGAATGGAAATCACACACTGTCTCTTTCACTGCCAGAAACACTAAACCCGCCTCTACACGAATTGATTTTGTTTTGGGCGAAGTTCCTCTCGGAATTGTTGAGATCAGCAACTTCTCACTAAAACCGGGCGGAGAACGAGGTCTGCGTGAAGGAGAATCACTTGAGAAAAAAAATATTGATATAGTTTCATCAGGTATCGGAGGAACACCGAGAGGAGCTGACTGGAACAGGTTTCTTGCAGAAGTTGAACGTGAATACACCCTGGAAATGAGAAAGTATTTAATTGATGATCTTGGTGTCCAGTCTTTAATATTTGACTCACAGGCTTCTTACGGCGGAATATTCGGACTTTACCGGGAATCTCTCCATGGAATCATCGACATGCATTCCTACTGGCAGCACCCTTCTTTTCCCCGGAGACCCTGGGACTGGGCAGACTGGTCAGTTCGCAACATTTCAATGGCAGCAAATCACGAACATGCTTCAAACCTCGGTGGTTTGGCAGCTTACAGAATGAAGGATATGCCTTTCCTGGTTACAGAATATGATCACCCCTCCCCCAACCAGTATGTGGCTGAAATGTTCCCGATGATTGCATCATACGGAGCACTCCAGGATTGGGATGGAATTTTCCAGTTCGACTGGGGTTCCACAGGTGGCGGAGAAAACAGAATCAATCGCTACTTCGATTTGCAGAACCATCCTGCAAAACTGGCTTATCTGCCTGTAGCAGCATTGCTTTTCCGCACAGGTGATATAGCTCCTTTACCTGCATCTTCCACCCTGACCATTCCGGCGAATGATATCGATACTTTTGCATCAGCAGGCAACAGCATTGTCCACCGATGGCGAGATTCTGGTCTTGCATCAGATGAAACAATGCGCAGGAGAATAGAAGTAGTCTTTGACCATAATGCAGAAGGGAATAAACCGGTTCTCACACGTTCAGAAGATAAAGAGACAACTCCACTTACATGGAAGGCAGACTCTCCATACATGCTCGATGCTGCCACAGCCAAACTCGTTGCAGGCTCATGCGCAGGGCGTGAGATAAAATTGACCGGAGCAAAAGTCGATATTGCAGAGCGTGATACAGGCTTCGCTTCCATAGCGCTTGTTGCTGCAGACAGAAAGCCGATAAGTGATTCGAAGAGACTTCTCCTGGTTGCTGCAGCCGGCTATCAAAACACCGACATGAAGCTAAATAAGGACAAAACAAGCTGCCGAAATGATTGGGGCGTTGCACCAACGCTTTGTGAAGGTATAGATGGAAAAGTTTCGTTCAATACATCAGCTAAAGAAGCCAAAGCTTTCGCATTAGATGGCAAGGGTAATCGCAAAGGCGAAATCCCCGTCAAATTAAATAACGGCGAACTCTTCATTGATATCGGTGCTAAATTTGAAACGATATGGTATGAAGTAGTCCTCAATTAAGTGTGCGGAGCCCGGGCAATCTGGGCTGCTCTTATCTGACCGGCTTTCGACATAGCACGTGCTTCAACACTCTGAATTTCTGCAAACCCCTGAGAGCTTACAGGATTAAGTCCCTTGCTCGCCTCCATGGATGCATCCTCTTCGAAGTATATTGAAGCTTCTACACCTGTCAGGGAGTAAAACAGTATATTACCTTTATACAATCCCACTTTCACAGTTCCTGTAGCATGTGATGCATACTCCTCCACTGCAGCAAAAGCTGCTTCCGTGCTGAGATCAAAGTAGCGCCCGTCGTAAATTTGTGTACCTATAAAATCAGACAAATACTCCATCATTGCTGTAGCGCGTTTATCAAGTATTGTCTGGTATATATACTGAAGAGCTTTTCCCAGCAGCTCCATACCCGGAGCTTCATAAACGCCGCGACTTTTCGTCCCGACAATCCTGTTTTCCAGGGCATGGCTCAGCCCCACACCATTTCTGCCGCCTATAGTATTAGCTTCCACCATGAGTTCAACGGGTTCCATCTTCTTCCCATTAATAGAAACAGCCCTGCCTTTTTCAAATTCTATCTCGATCTCCTCCACCTCATCAGGTGCCTGCATCGGCCAAACGCACATAGTCGGCTCTACAATAGTCATTGCCGTCTCCATGCTTTCCAAATCTTCCGCCTCATGCGAAAGCCCCGCAAGGTTTCCATCAGTAGAATAACGTTTTTTCCCGCCGGGGAATGCTTCAATCCCGAATTTTGCGAGGTAGTCGCACATCTGGGTACGTCCCGGAAACTCCTTTAGGAGTTCAGGATCTCTCCACGGTGCATAAATTTCCATTTCAGGCGCAAATATATTGGTGTAGCGCTCAAATCGCATCTGATCATTACCGCGACCGGTTGCACCGTGTGACAGTATTGCTATGTTGCGACTCTTCATTTCCTCAACAAGTTTCTTTACTGTTACTGCACGACCAATACCTGTTGAATTCCAGTAGCCGCCATCGTATGTAGCATGAGCCATAATTGCACGGAAACATGCTTCTGCCATCTCCGCTTTGCAATCTACTATTACTGTTTCCACACCGCAGGGCGCCATCTTGGCTACTACATCTGAAATATCTTTTTCATCCGGTTGTCCCAAATCTGCAGTAAAGCAGAGCACATCAGCCCCAGCCTCTTTAAGGCGTTTGGCAATCGTTTTGCTGTCGAGTCCACCGGAAACGCAAATTCCCATTTTGCGTTCTTTAACATCGTTTACTGTCAGTGCCATAAGAATCTCTATCTTTCTTTGTTAAAATACAGGCAACCTGCTTTTACTCTTCGTCAGCATCCTCGCCGAACATAATATCAAACGTATCACCAATCATTTCAATGCCCTCCTCCAGGTCACTGTCTGTGATATTCAGCGGAGGCAGCAGACGCACAACGTGTTCACCTGCAGTAAGTGCAAGCAATCCGCCCGCCCTCAGTTCATCTACAACATCTTGTGCACTGCCCTTCATTACGAGACCCAGCATCAGACCTATACCGCGGATTTCCAGTACTTCATCGTAATCTTCAACAAATTTCTGGAGTCCCTGCTTGAACAGCTCTCCGTATTTCTCAGAATGATCAGCAAGCCTCTCCTCTGCATAAACATCCAAAAATGCAAGGGCAGAAGCACAGGCAAGAGGATTGCCCCCCATAGTAGTGCCATGGCTGCCAGGAGTGAAAATGCCGGAGCATTCGGGTGTTGCAAGAAGAACACCCATGGGCAGGCCGCCGCCAATCGATTTTCCAAGCGTACAGGCATCAGGTTTAACTCCGTAATGATCAAAGCCGAACATCTTGCCGGTTCGTCCGAGTCCACACTGGATTTCATCGCAAAGCATCAACAAACCCTTTTCATTGCAAAGGTTGCGCACCCCCTGCATAAACTCCGGAGTGGCAGGATTAATTCCACCTTCGCCCTGGACCGCCTCAAGCATTATCGCTACAGTATGATCGTTAACGAGCGCCTTTACAGACTCAAGGTCATTGAAATCGGCAAAACGGAAGCCCGGCAGCAGCGGATCGAATCCCGTCTGCACCTTGCTTTGACCCGTTGCGGAGATCATCCCCAGTGTGCGCCCATGAAACGACCCCTTCATGCAGATAATTTCGTAACGTCCGTCTTTATTGCCGTACAGACGAGCCATTTTTACCATTGTCTCATTTGCCTCTGCACCTGAGTTGCTGAAGAACACCTTGCCTCCGAGACCCATTGATGAAAGCCTCTGGGCAAGCAGACCATTCTTGGGAGTATAAAAAAGGTTCGAACAGTGTGCCAGTGTTTCTGCCTGAGACTTGATTGCATCCACAATTTTAGGATGGCAATGCCCGGCGTTATGCACCGAAATCCCCGATGTGAAATCTAAATATTGATTGTTCTTCTGATCCCAAACACGGCTTCCCCTGCCGCGCACGATAGTTGCCTGGCGCGCAAAAGTGTCCATCGTATATTCATTGCAAAGTAATGCTGTATCTTCGTTTTTTTTCATCTTTTTATTATCTCCGTTCCAACGCCGGTGTTTGTGAAAATTTCAAGTAAAAGAGAATGAGGCATACGTCCATCAACGAGATGCACCTTCCTGACGCCGGCATCGATTGCATCAAGACAACTCTCAATTTTCGGCAGCATCCCACCGCCGATGACCCCCTCCTTAATGAGTTTGGGAGCTTCGTCAGCCGTTATAGTATTTATAAGCGTAGATGGATCCGACGGATCACGAAGCAATCCCGGCACATCGGAAACAAAGACAAGTTTCCGCGCCTTCAGGGCTTTTGCAAGAGCCGCGGCGGCAATATCAGCATTGATATTGTACATAAGACCATCGGAGCCGCGTCCGATCGGACATACCACAGGAACTTCACCCTTATGCAGCGATTCGCGAACCGGACCGGTATCTGCCGCCATCGGAACGCCGACAAATCCCCAATCGAGCTCATCACCGGTTACAGGATCCGTGCCGGTTTTACCCTGTGAATAACAAATCTTCTCACCGTACACAGGGCAGGCTTCAACGCCTATATCATTCAAGATTTCCACAACCTGCGCATTGACTTTGTTCTTAATGACTTCCTCGACTATACGCATCGAGCTGGCATCCGTAACACGCAGCCCCTGCAAAAAGGCAGTCTCAAGCCCCGCGTCATTCAATGCGCGGGAAATAGCCTTGCCCCCGCCATGCACAACAACAGGAAGCATTCCGACAGAACGCATAAACGCAACATCTGTCAGGGTGGATTTCAAATTCCCCACAACCTCCATAACGCTGCCGCCAAGCTTCACAACGACTATTTCGTTTTTAAAGCTCATTATATAAGGCATCGCCTCGATCAAAACATCAGCCTTGTCAATAAACTTGTCCAAATCAGGCTCAATTGTGATCAAATCTTGTTTTTTTCCCGCATTCAAGTCGTATACTCACTATTTATTTTAACGTAATCAAGGGAGAAATCGCTAGTGTAGACGCAATCACTGCCGGTTCCCAGATTGAGCTTGATGGTAACGGTAAACGCCCGCTGTTTCATCACTTCCGCCAGCTTGCCCTGTGCATGTTCATCGGCAATATCACCTTTATCATATACGCAGATATCGTCAAAGAATATCTCAGCTTTCATCTCGTCGATTTCTGCACCCGAATAACCTGCTGCACATATAACTCTTCCCCAATTGGGATCTGCTCCGAAACAAGCTGTCTTAAAAAGGGCAGAATTCGCCACAGCCCGTGCCACCATCAACGCATCCTCATCAGAGACCGCCCCCTCCACTGCCACTGTAACAAATTTCGTGGCTCCTTCTCCATCTTCAACAATTTTGGTAGCAAGCGCTTTTGCAACAGCAGACAGCGCATCCACAAAAACATCATAATCAGAATGTGGCGGAGTGGGGACTCTGCCACCGGATGCACCGCTCGCCAAAACGACCAGCGTATCGTTTGTACTTTGATCACCATCAACGGAAATCCTGTTGAAGGATTTGTTTACTGCAACTTTCAGCGCCTCATGTAAATCGTCGGCATTTATTTCAGCATCCGTTGTGATATAGCAAAGCATTGTAGCCAAATTCGGATAAATCATGCCGGCACCCTTGCACATACCGCCAATCGTTACATCAGATCCTCCAATCCTCACCTTTAGAGCAGCTTCCTTTGGTACTGTGTCCGTAGTCATAATAGCTTTGGCAGCATCACTGCCACCATCGCAGGACAGCGCGGCTTTTGCCAGCTCTATACCCCTCGCCACACGTTGCATCGGAAGTCTGCGACCGATCGTACCGGTTGAGCTGACAAGCATCATTTCTTCCGGACTGCCGACTGCGTCAGCCGCAAGGCGCGCCATCTCAACAGCATCCTCAAACCCCTGCCGGCCTGTGCATGCAT
>JAAZFF010000002.1 GCA_012511845.1 Lentisphaerota bacterium | reverse complement strand
GTGCATCACACGTCTGGCACTTGCACATTATAAGCTCTCCGCATATAACGCAATGTTTACCATGACCTGCCATGCCGAGCGGATAAAAATAAATTTCATCGCCTACCAAATAAGGCATATTTGATAAACAGTTGAAATTACCGCAAACAGCTATACCCGTTACGGGGAAAAACTCCGTTTCGTAAGTGTCTGTTTTTTCAGAATCCGGTAATTCGACACCCAAAAGATCTGCCAGCTTAACGAGAGATTCCCGGGAAATAGCTTCACGACGTCCAGCCTCCATCATGCTTATGGCAGACTGAGTGCAACCACCCTTGTTCGCAAGCGATGCCTGCGTCAAACCGGCGCCGATGCGGGCTTTTCGCAAAATCTTGTGCAACTCTTCTGGTACGTCTCCTTTCATGTGGCAGAGTATGCACTATACCACTTTTTTTATCAAATAAAAGTTATCAACACTACTTGATAAATATGTTAATAACTTGATATATGATAAAAATAAAACATTATATCTTATTAATACTTAAAGAGTTATTGAGTTATCAACAATATTATCAACACTTGATAATAAGTTGATAATTACTGCTTATACACATTTTTTAAATCGAATTTAGAAAATGGGATTTTTCGTCAAGAAACGCTTGAAATAAATGCGAATACCTACTTATTCCATGAAAATATGTATATCGAAGAACTCTTCAGGAAGGGCTTCCAGGAATGGGGCTATTTTCCCATATTCGAGATTTTTCGGAGCGAATACAAACACTGTCGGTGAGTATTCCGGTGAATTTTCTTTTACGAGCTGTGGCAGGGTCTCCACCGTGACATCAGGAGTTGTTTTAGTTTTCAGTTCGGGGCGGAGTTGATCGTCTTGCCATATTTCTTCTATGCCAATGATTGATGCTTCGCCTTTTTCATCAAACCTGAGTTCACACGGTTGCATGTATCGATCGCTTCTTTCGCGCCACTGTTCATCTGGCGTAAAAGCTTTATAGTATGGCTGACCCTTTACGGGGGGTCCTATACAAATACCGCCCTCTACATCAATTATCGAAAGCAGAGAACTTATTTCCCTGATTTCTGAAATAGTCAGATCATTTCCCCACACCAGTTCGGCATGAATATCTCTCTGATCTTCATCGGAACTTTTTTGCAGTTCGTTAAGTACACTGCCAATCGATACAGGATCGGCAGAATCAAGTGAAACGCCTTTGTTCGAGAAGGCGAGCGTGACATCGCGCAGGCGCTTCGGTGATTTTTCGGAACGTTTTTCCGGCGATAATACGATATCTGCCCAGGCATCCTGTATTTTCGGAAAGTTTTCTGAAACGGTATAGTTTTCATAAACTTCCGTCTGCGGCGCCTTTCTGGGAACGTCGAAAACAGTTATCGGCTCATTATATGTGGACATGATTGAGCCGGGTCCGTCTGAATCTCCGATGAAGATATCATTTTCATCTCGCTGATCTCCGACATATACAAAGCCTTTTGTTGAAAGTGGTTCATCTGTTTCCGTTATTCTTACCATTGTTTCTAGTGGAACGGGTTCGGATCCTTCAATTGATACGGTTGCCAGTACACGTTCGCCCTTTGGCCAGAATCGCAGCGCCCTGTAATTGACACCTCTTCCACGCGGCACACCGATAAATTCAACTGCTTTACATATATCATCAGCTTTTGCCTGTGCTACAAGAAGGGCTTCGTAACTATGACCGCTATTTACCGTTATTATGAAAAACTCAGCAATATCACGCGGTCCAACGCCCGTTGTATATGCATCAAGTTGAACTGTCTGCTCTCTTTTGTTTGCAAGCAGACCATGGGCAACGAAATAATTGCTGTCGTTACCGTATTTTTCTTTGTTTTCCTCAAATTTTTTTCTACTGAGCTCGTTATTGAGAAAGCGCTCTTTTGTCATGTCGCTTAACTGGGGATTCGGGTCTTCTAAAGCGGAACGGAGATCTTCAAACGGTATTCCCTCTTTCGGAACTAAACCGACAACGGCAGCGTCTACTTCAAAACCGTTTTCTGTATCGTCAATACCTAGTTTAGATTCTGTTACGGGTGTGGCAGTGTCTTCCCGGGGTACTGCCGGTGTCTTGTCTTCATCGCTGCTTCGCGAGCATCCCTGTATGATGAGTGCTGCTGTACAAAAAATTGCTATACAAATTGTTTTTTTTATTTTCATTTGCTAACTCCTTTCACGGCTTTAATTATGCTATTTACCGTCTGGTGTGGTCAAGGGTAAATGGGCAGGGCATCAGGTGCGGAGTCCTGCCCAAAACAAGTCTCGGGGACAGAAAGCTCTGACCTCCTGGAAATGTAGCATAAAAGGCACGACAGGGCTGAATGCTTCTTGACAAACAGTATAGGAAACGGCAATATTCTACGCACAGGAAATGCATTTTCTCTGTGGTTGGTGTGTTGTTATAAGCTGTCAGTATTAATGTTCGTAAATTGAAACTAAGTGGTCGACAAATGTAGATAAGTTCCAGGGGTGTAAATAAGTTCGTATTTATCGACAGATATCTACGCAATTATCTACACCATCCTTACAGGTTTAAGTATTTGATTTGCAAACATTTATTAATGATATCAAGAGGTTGTTACGCTACTACTATTACTACTTTATAAATATATAATAATTAATTACTAGATATAGGTGTAAGTAAATTTCAGATAAATAGGTCTGAAACTTTCATACGGGGTAAAAAACGATGAAATTCAAAGTGTCAAAATCAAAATTTTTTGAATCACTGTCAACTGTACAAAATATAGTTGGCGCCAAAACAACAATTCCTGTTTTATCAAATGTTTTGATTTCCGCAGAAGATGGTTTGCTTGTTTTTACAACGACTGATCTGGATGTAACAATGCGCTGCAGTTGTGAGGCAGAAATATCAATGACGGGAAAAATCACTTTACCTGTAAAAAAATTAACAAGCATTGTGCGTGAGCTTGATGATGGAATTGTCTCAGTAGAAGTAGACGAGGATAATTGTGCGCATATGCGTTGCGGTTCATATCGCTCGAAAATAATAGGGATGAGTGCCGACAGCTTTCCCCCCACGCCTACAACGGAAGGTGCTACCACGTACGAAATAGACCAGGGTAAATTCAGGGACATGTTGCGCAACACTTATTATGCGACGGCAGCGGAAGATGCCCGGGCTGTCTTGACCGGCATCCTGATGAGTTTTGAGGATGGGAAGTTGATTTGTGTGGCGACGGATGGGCGCAGGCTTGCACTTTATGAGTCGGAAATCGATTTTCCTGTAGAAAATAATCGTGATGTTGTTCTACCTCCGCGTGCGGTAACTGAACTTCTCCGCTCCCTCAAAGATAACGGGGATCTGGTTATCAGCATCAAGGACAAACAGCTGTTATTCGAATATTCCGGATTGTTTTTCTCTTGTAAACTTATAGCTGGAACTTATCCTAATTACAAACAGGTTGTTATAAACGACTGTGAAAAAGTCATTACGATCAACAGGGAAGAGCTTCTGGCAGTGCTGCGCAGGATAAGTGCTTCGACAACAACCACAACTAATGCAATGCGCCTGAATTTTGAGGCAAATATTCTGACGATTACAGTTAACTCTCCCGAAGTGGGTGAGGCAGTTGATACTGTAGCCGTAAAGTATGACGGGGAGCCGTTGACTGTTATATTCAATCCTGAATTTATGATGGATCCGCTGAAGCATCTGACAAGTGATGATATTCAGATAGAGCTGAACAACGCATCGAGCCCGGGTTTGATAAAAAGCGATATACCCTTCCTCTATGTAATAATGCCGCTGCGCATGTAAAAAATCAGTGTGATATGATTAAGCCGAAAAAACAAAAATCGAGCGCGATGTCCGAGCTGATGGACGAAATCGATGCCCAGATGGAGAAGTTCCGCAGAGGTTTCGATCCCGGAGAGAGAGTGAGCGGGACTGTGGTATCTGTTGGGACAGATTATATAGT
>JAAZFF010000005.1 GCA_012511845.1 Lentisphaerota bacterium | reverse complement strand
TTACAGTAGAGGTCGAGCGCGCATTGCGTGTATTGGACGGGGCTGTGGGCGTATTCTGTGCTGTAGGCGGTGTACAACCGCAATCGGAGACAGTCTGGAGGCAGGCAAACCGCTATGAGGTCCCGAGAATCGCATTTGTGAACAAAATGGATCGAATCGGTGCCGACTTTGAGGGAGTTGTCCTGGAAACGCGGGAGAAGCTTGAGGTAAACGGAATACCGATTCAGCTGCCGATAGGTTCGGCTGAGGATTTTGCGGGTATCATTGATCTTATAACAATGCGCTCTATTACTTACCATACGGATGCTCTCGGTGAGAAACCTGAAATATCGGAAATTCCTTCTGATCTGGTTGACAAGGCAAAAACAGCCCGTGCAGCGATGATTGAGGCAATTGCTGAGCTTGATGAGAAGTTTGCTGATATTTACCTGAGCGGTGAGGAGCCTGAAGAAGAGGCGCTCCATGCGGCAATCAGGCGTGTAACGGTGGCGAGAAAGCTGGTGCCTGTTTTATGCGGCACAGCTCTGAAGAACAAGGGTATCCAACCTTTGCTTGATGCAATAGTAAGGTATTTGCCGTCTCCGCTTGATGTTCCATCAATAAAAGGAACAGATGTTAAAACAGGTCTTCAGGAGGAGCGGAAAACAGATGATGAAGCACCTCTTGCCGGATTGATTTTTAAAGTGGCTGTGGATTCGTATTTGGGACGTTTATTGTACGTGCGCGTTTATTCCGGAAAGCTCCGCAAGGGCGCAAACGTATACAATCCGAGAACGAAAACAAGAGGAAGAGTTGGAAGATTGCTCAAAATGCATTCGAGCAGCCAGACAGATGTAGATACAATTTTTAGCGGTGAGATTGGTGTGATGACCGGTCTGGGTGGATTTACGACTGGCGATACGTTCTGCGCTGAGCAGGCTCAAATCGCTCTGGACAGGATTGAATTCCCCGACCCGGTGATGTTCATGGCAATTGAGCCGAAGAGCCGTGCTGACAAGGACAAACTCGAAGAGGCGCTTGAGTCGCTTACAGATGAGGATCCGACTTGCAGGGTGAGAGTCGACCGCGAGACCGGTCAGACAATCATGAGCGGCATGGGAGAGTTGCACCTGGAAATTCTGAAGGACAGACTTCTGAGGGAGTTCAAGGTGCCTGCCAATGTTGGTAAACCAATGGTTTCGTACTACGAGACCATCACCGGAGAAGCGAGCGCACGTCATACGTTCGATCGTGAATTCGGTGGAAAGCGTCAGGCGGCGACTGTGGAACTCCACGTGTCGGCTGGAGAGAGGGGCAGCGGAAATCTCATAGAGGTCAAACCTCCCCGCAACTCTGTACCGTCTGAATTCTGGACGTCAATCGAGCAGGGCGTTCAGGATGCAATTTTAACAGGCGTGCTTGCACGCTATCCCATGCAGGATGTAACAGTCCGCGTGACCGGGGGCGGTATCATCGATAACGACTCCGCAACAGAGATGGCGTTTCGCACAGCAGCAATAATGGCATTCCGTGAAGCGGCGCAAGCAGCAGAACCGGAATTGCTCGAGCCAATAATGGAAGTCACCCTTGTGGCACCTCCGGAGTATACCGGAGACCTGATGGGAGACATTAACGGGCGCCGTGGGCAAGTCCGGGAGATGTCGATGCACGGAGACGTGCAGAGCGTCAAGGCGGATGTACCGTTGGCGGAATTGTTCGGGTACTCCACGGCGATTCGTTCGCTGTCGCGGGGCAGGGCGTCCTACTCCATGGAGCCCGTGCAGTTTGCAGTGGTGCCCAAGGCAGTCAAAGAAGCAATATTGAACAGGTAACGATGTAAATGCAGAGTCAACGCATAAGAATTAGAATGCAGGCTTACGATCACAGGGTTTTGGACCAGGCTGTGCTTGATATTATTGAGACGGCGAGGGGGACAGGCTCACAAGTTGTAGGACCGGTGCCGCTACCGACGCGTATAGAGCGGTTTACTGTGAACCGTAGCCCACACGTGGATAAGAAATCCATGGACCAGTTTGAGATGCGTACCCACAAGCGTATGCTCGACATAGTGGGCCCCACAGCAAAAACGGTGGACGAGCTCAAGAAGCTTAATCTGCCGGCAGGTGTGGACATCACAATCAAGATTTGAGGTACCACGAAATGGATGGCTTGATAGGAAAAAAAATAGGAATGACGCAAGTATGGGGTGAGGACGGAGTCCGTATTCCCGTGACAGTCATTGAAGCGGGGCCTTGCCCCGTAGTGCAGGTAAAGACAGCAGAAAAGGACGGCTATGATTCCGTTCAACTCGGCTGGTCTGAGCAGAAAGCTTCTCGTTTATCCAAGGCGGAAGTGGCGCATTGTGCAAAAGCAGGTTTGGAAAAGCCTGTGCGCATGCTGCGTGAATTTAAAAGCAAGTCCGGCGCAGAAGTAAAGCCCGGAGATATTTTTGATGTCACAATTTTTGAAGGCGGCTCAGGTTATGTTGATGTAATCGGCACAAGCATGGGGCGAGGCTTTCAGGGTGTCGTTAGACGCTGGGGGTTTAAGGGTGGTCCCTCAACCCATGGCGGTAATGTCAAGCGCAGACCCGGTTCTATCGGTATGCGCCAGGATCCTGGAAAAATCTGGAAAAACCGCAAAATGTCCGGTCATATGGGAGCTCGCCGTACAACCACACAGAATCTGAAGATTGTTCAGGTACGCCCTGAAGACAATGTTATTCTGGTTCGCGGTGCAGTGCCCGGGCCTAACGGTGGATACGTGATCGTGCGCAAGGCACTTAAAAAGAAGGCGGTGAAGGCATAATGGTTACAATCAAGATGTACGATCGCAGCGGCCAGCAGGTTGGTGACGTAGAAGTTGCCAGGGATAGCATGGTGCTCAACAGGGGTGAGCAGGCTGTTCGCGATGTTGTAGTGGCACGTGCAGCGTACTTGCGTGCCGGTACCGCCTCAACTCTGAGCAAGGGTGAGGTGGCAGGGTCGAATAAGAAGCCGTGGAGACGAAAAGGTACGGGGCGTGCACGCGCCGGTTACAGGCAGTCTCCTGTATGGCGCGGCGGCGGTGTTGCCTTTGGTCCCAAGCCTCGTGACTTCTCAAAGAAAGTCAACAAGAAGGTGGCACAGCTGGCATTTCGCAGGGCTCTCTGTGAGCGAATTTCCGATGATTCCCTTAGGATTATTGACGATTTGAGCATGGCAGAGCCCAAGACCAAAGAGCTTGTAAAGGTGCTTGAGGCGCTCGGTTGCAGTACTGCATTGATCGTTACTGCAGCTCAAGATGACAATCTTCTCCTTTCCGCCAGAAACATTCCCGGTGTGGAGGTGACAACAGCACGGAATTGCAGCGTATACCACCTTTTGAGATATCCCTCAGTTCTTGTTACACGAGCCGCATGGGAAGTAATGAAGCCGCGTTTAACCGGTGAGCAAGCAGGGGAGACTGCAGAATGAAGCATCCAAATCATATATTGAGAAAAGTGTTGTTTACTGAAAAGTCCATGGCGCTGCAGGAAAAAGAAAACAGCTACATGATCGAAGTGGATAAAGCGGCAAGAAAGCACGACATAAAAAGAGCTGTTGAAGACTTCTTCAATGTGACAGTGCTGTCGGTCAACACACAGAATGTAAAAGAAAAAAACAGAATTCTTCGCAATCGGCGCACCGTAAAGG
>JAAZFF010000248.1 GCA_012511845.1 Lentisphaerota bacterium | reverse complement strand
GTGTATAGATATAATTACCGTATTTCCCGAGATGCTCGATGGTTTCTTTCAGCATAGCATGCTGAAAAGAGCGGCAAAGATGGGAGCGGCAAAATTCAGGATGATAAATCCAAGAGACTTCACCACCGATGCCAGACGCACAGTTGACGATCGCCCCTATGGCGGAGGACCGGGAATGGTAATGCTGGCAGACCCCCTGATTCAGGCTGTCGAATCTATAGCAGAAGAAAACAGCAAAATCCTTATGATGACACCCTCAGGTAAAACATTTACGCAAAAAGACGCTCATCGCCTTGCAAGCGAGGAGCACCTGGTGTTTATATGCGGACACTACGAGGGAATTGATGATCGTGTGAGACAGCTTGTGGAGCCCGAGGAGTTTTCAATAGGAGATTATGTTCTTACAAACGGTGTATTGCCGTCTGCTGTTATTGTAGATTCTGTAGTGAGGCTCCTGCCCGGAGTTCTGGGTGGTGAGGGTGCTACGGTTGATGAATCATTCGAAACCGGACTGCTTGACTATCCGCAATTCACCCGACCTGAAACTTACAGGGACTTAAAGGTGCCTGAAGTTCTCCAAAGCGGCAACCACGCAGAAATAGCGCGGTGGCGTCGTGAAGAGGCAGAGAGAATAACGTTGGAGAGACGACCCGATTTGGCTGCGCTGAAAGGGTTGCCGCGCAATGAAGAAACGAAGGAAAAAAAGAGGAACCATCGCGGAGACTTCCGCAATTCAAATTAAAATAAATTGCCTGAGCGATTAAGCGCTTCGGGAAACTCCATTTCTAAACTGGAGTACAGCAGGAGAGAAACTGAAATGAGCAATATACTTGATATTATATCAGCTGAAAACATCAAGAAGGATGCGCCGAAATTTGAGATCGGTGATACGGTAAAGGTATCCGCAAAAATTAGGGAAGGCGGAAAAGAACGCATTCAAATCTTCCCGGGAACAGTGATAGCGCGCAGTGGAGAAGGTGCAAACGAAACATTTACAGTTCGCCGCACATCATTCGGCGTCGGTGTGGAAAAGGTTTTCCCCGTTCATTCCCCCCACATTGTTAATATCGAGGTGGAGAGATCAGCCCACGTTCGTCGTGCAAAATTGTATTTCCTTCGCCAGCGCAGCGGCAGAAAAGCACGCCTGCGTGACAGAAAGTAACAACTTAACACGAATACAAACTTGCTTTCGTTTGAGAGCCGATTCTGGGACTTGAACAAATCTGCGCGCCTCGGGGGCGTAGATGAGGCAGGTCGCGGTGCGTTGGCGGGTCCCGTTGTTGCAGCTGCCGTAGTTATGGCACCGGAAACAGCCGGACAATTATATTCTAAAACTCTCTCAGAACTAACCGACAGCAAACAGCTGTCAGCAGTGCGAAGGGAGTTTTTCTTTCAGATTCTCACATCGGAAGACGGTGTAGAAATCGGCATCGGTATTGTTGAAAACACGGAGATAGACCGTGTAAATATACTTAATGCCACCCATCTGGCGATGAAACAATCAGTTGAAAACCTCCCGTACGGTTTGCCGAGACACGTTTTTGTAGATGGACTTCCCGTCCGGGGACTGCCTTGCGACTCTACTGCCATAGTTAAAGGGGATGACAAAAGTTTCCTTATAGCTGCTGCAAGCATCATTGCCAAAGTTACGCGAGATCGTATAATGGCAGATATGGACACCCGGTTTCCGCAATATGGATTTGCAAAACATAAGGGATACTCCACATCCGGGCATCTCAAGGCATTATGCGAATATGGGGCATGCCCAATTCACCGTACTACATATGCTCCCGTAGCATCTGCTGCACAGCAAACCTTTTTCTAAGCAGTGCATCTTTTTTTATGCACGCGACATAAATTTGCCGGTCTCTGTATCTACACGCACTACCTCCCCGCTCTCGATATATTCCGGAACGAGAATGCGAAGCCCTGTTTCCAAAACAGCATTTTTCTGACGCGCAGTAACACTCGCTGTCTTCAGTGAAGGATCGCATTGGGTTATCACAAGGTTTACAGATGGCGGCAACTCTATCGCAACCACTTTATTATCTGTAATAAGAGCAAAGATACCTTCCATATCCTCTACCAGAAAGGGCTTCTGATCTTCGAGATCTTCCAGATTAAGTGTGAACTGCGAAAAATCATCCAAATCCATAAATGTGAATTCCCCCCGATCTTCGAAAAGAAACTGCACCGACCGTTTCTCAAAATCAATCGGAGCAAACATTTCATCTCCTTTTACGTTGTAATCCACCTTGTTTTTCGTCAGAAGATTTCTGAAACGCAGATGATAGATGCTTGCCGCACCCCTGGCACTTGGCGTACTCTTTTTAAGTTCTTCCAGGATATGTGGTTCGTTATTTATGGCAACTACGTCGCCTTTTGATATATCGCTTGCCTTTGGCATAAAATTAAAGTTTCCTTATATTTGTTTTTGTTACTTTGAATTGATATTATACATTACTTATGAGAGTCCGCTGATTGCATCCGCGCATTAACGGCAGCTGCTGCATTGCGCCCCTCACCCATTGCAAGGATAACTGTAGCTGCACCTAATACAATATCCCCGCCGGCAAACACTCCCCGCATGGATGTTTCATTATTTTCGTCTACGAGAATTCGACCGCGCTTGTCCACCTCTATTTCCGGCGTAGTGGCTGCAATAAGAGGATTCGATTCGTTACCTATTGCAACAATTACACTATCAACATCCATTACAAACTCACTGCCGCCGATCGGCACAGGACTCCTGCGTCCGCTCTCATCAGGCTCACCGAGCTCGTAGCGGATGCATTCTATCCCTGTAACATGATCGTTCTCATCGCCTATAATTTTCGTGGCATTCTGCAACAGCAGAAATTCCACTCCCTCTTCCTTTGCATGAGATACTTCCTCAATCCTTGCCGGCATTTCCTTTTCCGTACGCCTGTAAACAAGGTACACCTTTTCAGCACCGAGCCTGACAGCCGTGCGGGCAGCATCCATCGCCACGTTTCCACCGCCGAATACAGCTACACGTTTGCCTCTGGAAATAGGCGTGGCAGAGCGTTCAGTATCATAAGCTTTCATCAAATTAGCACGCGTAAGATATTCATTCGCAGAAAAAACACCTACAAGGTTTTCACCGGGAATTCCCATAAACTTGGGCAACCCCGCACCCGAACCGATAAACACAGCCGAATAACCGTCTTCTTCAAGGAGACTCTTGAGTGAACGGGAACGCCCAATCACAAAATTCGGAACAATTTCAACACCCATTTTTTCAAGGTTATCTATTTCCTTTTCTACGATTGATTTCGGGAGACGAAATTCCGGGATACCGTACATCAGTACACCTCCCGGTTTATGTAGCGCCTCGAAAAGTGTTACAGAGTGCCCCTCGCGCCTTACATCAACGGCGAAAGTTATTCCAGCCGGACCGCTTCCGATAACGGCAACTTTTTTACCTGTTTCAGGCTTTATTGACGGCGGTACTGTCTTGCCAGACTCGCGTTCCAGGTCTGCCGCAAAGCGTTCAAGCCTTCCTATTGCAACGCCTTTTTCCATATCCTTGAGCGCCTTGCCAAGCGTGCATCGCTCCATGCATTGTGTTTCCTGCGGACAAACACGCCCGCACACACTTGGCAGCAGGCTCGTTTGCTTAATAATACCGATGGCATCATTGTGACGTGCCTCTGCTATTGCCTTGATGAACGCCGGTATATCGATTGCCACAGGGCACCCTTCCACGCAGGGCTTGTTCACACACTGCAGGCAACGCAAGGCTTCAACTCTCGCCATTGCCTCTGTATATCCTGTGGCAACCTCAAAGTTATTTTTAATGCGTTCCTCAGAGGGTTGAGCCGGCATCTGCTGCTGGGGAATCTGCAGCCTGTCTTTAGCCTTGAGTTCACCCTCTTTCAGCAACCCTTCAAGTAGCACCTTTGCTTTTTTATCAAGTTGTGTTTTTTCACTCATTATTTTTTTCCATTACACGGGCTGCCTTTTCCAGGTTACACTCCCCGGCTTCATGATATGAATCATGAGCTCGTGTTTCTGAATTCTTATACGCCAAATTGCGCTTCATCATATTGTCGAAATCTACCTTGTGCCCATCAAATTCCGGACCATCAACGCATACAAATTTCGTTTCGCCTCCCACCGTTACCCTGCATCCTCCGCACATGCCCGTACCATCAATCATTATTGTGTTTAGGGAAACTGTTGTGGGAATTTCGAAGGGACGTGTTGTTTCCGCACAAAACTTCATCATTATGGGCGGACCGATTGCCACAACGCCATCAGGAGGTGTGCCTGATTCACAAAGCTCTTTCAACGGCTCTGTAACGAGTCCTTTACGACCATGCGAACCATCATCCGTGCAGACTATCACCTCATCAGCTGTTTTGCGCATGTCTTTTTCCATGATCAGCAACTCCTTGTTTCTTGCACCTAAAACAACTGTTACATGATTTCCTACCGCTTTATTCGCCTGCACTATCGGGAACAGCGGTGCCGCGCCTATACCTCCGCCGACACACGTTACACGACCGACCTTTTCTATTATTGACGGGCGCCCCAGCGGTCCTAAAACACTTGCAACTTTATCGCCCTCATTCAACTCTGCCAGCTTATGTGTAGTAGCACCTACTGTCTGGAATACAAGTGTAATGGAGCCTCTCTCAGTATCGGCGTCGGCTACCGTCAACGGAATACGCTCCCCGAAATCTACGTCTACCTGCAGTATGATGAACTGACCAGCTTTTCTTTCTCTGGCGATGTGTGGAACTTCTATTTCCATCCGCCATACTTCATCTGACAGCTGTTCCTTCCTAAGAATTTTGTTCATTTGCAACTCCAAATAAAAAAGACCGCTGCAAAGCAAGCGGTCTTTTCGTTGTCCTATACAATTTTAATTAAATTAACAGGCTGGACATTCCCGATCAGACACGCTCAACCACTATGTCCTGGTCTACATCACTTTTCAAATTAGCTTCTATATACCCCTTAAGGGTGGCGACGGCGTGGGGACACGAACCACATGCGCCGCGCAGTCGCATCATGACCGTCTTGCCTGCTATCTCTACTATCTCGCAATCTCCTCCATCTGCCTGAAGCATTTTGCGCATCGATTCTACTTTTTCCCTGATTTTCTCTTCCATGTCTGCATCTCCTCAACGGTATTGCCGCCTGTTCGGCATTCTGATTGGAGCGGGCGATGGGAATCGAACCCACGTATGAAGCTTGGGAAGCTTCCATTCTACCATTGAATTACGCCCGCTTTAGACCTCTTGAACAGGGAAGTTTATTAAAAGGAGCCTATGTATGTCAAGCGGCAAAAAAATTCGGGCAGTGATCAGTTTCTAAGCTGGCGGGCACAGCAACCAAACCCGAGCGGGCGCTCGGGGCTCCCAGGCACACAGCAGGCGGATGCGAGTGCGGAGCCTGCGGTCCCAGGCTTGGCTGCCGCAAGTGGACAGTGTGGACTGAGTGGACTGGGTGGACTGGGTGGACCAGATCCCTCCCTCAGCCCGCAGCTTGCTGCTCCCTCTCTCCCCCTCTGCGTCTCCGCGTCTCGGCGTGAGATATCTTTGCGGCGGTTTTGGAACAACGCGCCCTACCTTTTCGCGCCTTTTGCGCTTTTCGCGGTGAAATCTTTACAGCAGTAAAGTTTTCGTGAATTTTCGTGTGGTTCGTGGTTCCTATCCCCCTCCGCGCCCTCCGCATCTCTGCGTTGTTAAATCCCTGCGCATCCACGGCTCGCTCGGCTTGTCCCGGCGTAGGATTCGAAGCCGGGAGAGCATCGCCCTACCCGATGCCGATCCCGATTCCGCATAAGCTCTGCCCACTACCCACTAACCACTGATCACTGGCCCGGCTTGCCCGGGCCTCACGCAAGCACTACCATCTGATGGCAGGTAAACTCATCAACCTTGAACGACACCCAGGAGCCTTTCTGCGAAAACTCAATCGCTTTGCCCTGAGGTTCAAGCGTTACAGACTTTACCTTGCGCGGCGAACGCACTTTTACATCCACATTGTAAAGCGGCAGAAGTTCCTCTATAACTTCCACACTCCTGAGATGACCCGAAGACTGAACATTTTCCAGCTTCAGGTTTCCTCCGCGATTTATTGTTGTCGCATAGAGGAGATGAACTATACGACGTTTCTCATCCGGTTGATCCATAACCGACACACGCGCTGTTGAAGGCAATGATGTTTCAACAACCGCTGCCGTACCAATAAATTTTCGGATAACTTTTAATATATAATCCTTCAAGGGAACTGCTCCGCAGGCATGATACAGAGAGAAAACAGGGTGGGCAAAGTATAATATTTTATCATTGATTACACCGCAATCGTAGCCGCTTGGCTCTCCCGTATATGGTGTGTGCTGGTGCGAGCAGAAGTGATTATATGCACGGTTGAACCACGGATCATATATATCACCGAGAGACTTTCCGGTCGTTGCCTTTATGCGCTTGGAATTCAAATACATCACAAGCGGAGCTTTGACATAATCCGGAGCATAGGCACGCTTTGGCATAATATAGTCAGGACAGAATGGGCTGTCGCCTTCAAGCTTGGCACCTGTATCAAAGAGAAACTTTGTGCCGTCCTCGCTGATTCCACTTGAGCCGCTCATAATAAGTTTACCGCCTGATGAGAGGAAAGAATCGACTTTCTTCTTGAGTGCCGGCGTTACTCTTATTTCATCGGGCAGAATCAATACCTTGTAGTTGTTGAACTCCATGTCTGTATCGAGCACATCGAACGGGATATGTCCCTCGAGAAGCACACGGGCAGTACCGGTGTCGGCTGAAGGTTCTCGCCCAGATGCGCCAGCTGCTTCAGCGGAAACAAATGCTACTTCTGCACCGGAGACAACATTATCGCACCACGGCTCTTTCGCTTCAACTTCACTGTAAGCGGCGCCTATTAAATCATACGTACTGGTGTTTAGTTTTCCGTTGGGATGGAGCTGATCTCCTACGCTGCATTTGGAGCCATAGGCTATCATTGCAGCGCATTCATACCGCAGCGCATTGGGATGCTTGAAACCCCCGAACTCCCCCCATGTAGTGTGAAATTTGCCTGTCATGCCCAGAACTTCCTTGTCAACACCAAGTGCATACTTGGCAGAAACGGGGAAGTGATCATAGCCCCACCCTCCCGTCGGGAGAGATTCAAGCTCGAGATGACTTTGGAAAGAAATAACTTCCCGATCGCCCTTTGCTATATGACCGCTGTTGTGAAATACGGGCATGTTTTTATTATATGCCTGGGCTGCCGCATTTGAGCGTTTGTAATATTCCGTCAAAACACGCTTGGCATTAGCCGCCCTGTCTTCATGCTTCAGAGGATCAAGCCCTGCGGCAAGCATGTCATCAATACACCAGCGACAGCAGCACGGCGATTGCGATATTATATCGAGGAAGATTCCATCACAATCCGGGAACTGCTGTACAACCTCATCAATTAATTCACATAGATGATTGAGATATGGAGTATTGAAACACAGGTTGTGATATCCCGCCTTTATAGGGCTTGGCTCCCAGCTGGCATATTTACCTTCGGGTGTAATTTCACGCCACTCAGGATGTTCATACGCTACACGATTGCTTATGCCGGCTGTAATGTAAATAGGAACATTAACATCTATTTCCTTCGAAGCATCAAACTGTGCCCTCAGAAGATCAAAATTCAGATGTGGATGGCGCTCGCCCACCTTCGTGTCGTTATAGCTCCAGCCATGGTGACAAACAGCAAATGCAGTTATGGAATTTACATGCCCTCGCTTCAAGGTTTCCTGCCACTGGCGTTTATTAAATTTTTCGCCTATACCGGGGATTTGTGGTGAAGTATGAAAATCGAGATGAACCTGACGGTAACGCAGTTTACGCATTGTGTAACTCCTTTTTTAGTTAATTGCTCAATATGTGATAAATTGAATTTGCTGCAACATTGAATTCCATAAGACCCTTTCGAGGCGATCGCGTCTCGACAAGGTTGCCGGCTTCATCCGTTATCTTCCACTCCGGATCCGCATCACGTAAAGTGCATACACCGGTGAGCGATGCTGAGATGGTCGCTCTCACAAGTTTGCCTGCACTCCAATCCATTGCAACTGTAAAGCCTCCGCGAGCCCTTAACCCACTTGCCCGCCCATCCCGCCAACATGATGGCAGTGCAGGTAGTAGATGAATT
>JAAZFF010000247.1 GCA_012511845.1 Lentisphaerota bacterium | reverse complement strand
GGTTGTGATTTTCTTTTAAGTACCATTTATCGGTCTCGCTCATATCCCTAGATTACCATGCACCAACCATGCGTATCCGGTGCTCTCCCGTACTGTATATCCTGAACGGCGTTGAAGAGTTTTTCGGTAACAGGTCCTGCAACTTCGGGGTCGCTGATTGTAATTACTTTTTTGCCATGGGTGATTTCGTATACCGGTGTAACTACGACCGCAGTTCCACAGGCTGCCACTTCTGTAAAGGTTTCAAGTTCGTCAACGTGCACTGGTCGGACTTCTACTTTATGTCCGTGATCTTTTGCGAGCTGCATCAGTGTTTTATTTGTTACGCTTGGCAGAACAGAGGGAGAGTCGGGGGTTACGTAGGTCCCGTCTGCTTTTATACCCAGGAAATTGGAAGTGGCAAATTCTTCTATATATGAATGTTTAACGGGGTCGAGATAGAGCTCTACGGGAAATCCTGCCGCTTTTGCTTTTTCGTGTGCGTATATGCTTGCAGCATAGTTGCCCCCTACTTTTACGTCCCCCATGCCTTTTGGAGCAGCGCGATCGAAATCTTCTATAATTACAGACTTTACCGGCTTGAGTCCACCCTTGTAGTATTCACCTGCCGGCATTACCAGCACTAAAAAAGTGTATTCTGTAGAGGGAGCAACTCCGATTTGCTCTCCTGTTCCAATGAGCAGGGGGCGAATATACAGCGATCCGCCGGTGCCGTAAGGGGGTACATATTCTTCGTTTGCCTTGACGACGCGCTTGATTGCATCGATGAACATTTCTTCAGGCACGGGCGCCATGCATGTTCGTATGGCTGTCTTCTGCATGCGATCAGCATTTTGTTCCGGACGAAATACACGCAACGCACCATCCTTGCAACGAAACGCTTTCATTCCCTCGAACGCTTCCTGTCCATAATGGAGGCATGTAGCTGCTATGTGCATTTTTAAATATGGTTCTTCGACCAGTTCACCTTCATTCCACTTGCCGTCGCGCCACACATATCTGATATGGCACTTTGTGTCCATATATTTGAATCCAAGATTTCCCCAATCAATATTAAGCATTAAGACCTCCTAAAAATAAAACGCTCACACCCGGCGAAGAGTGCCCAAGTGGATATACCCGAATAATAGTGCACTTTTTTTTACTTTTTTGCAAGATTTTTATCTTTAGACGGGAATTGGAGTGCAGAATATCCATGTTTTGAGGTTAATATTACTTTGTTGAAAAATTTTACTGTCATGTATATCATTGTCGGCGTTTTCTTGTGGCAGAGTCTGGACTCTTCCACTTATACATGACAAAGAATGGTTAAATGTTGAGAATATTATTTATTTCTGCTTTTGACGGACGTGTTTTATTTATAGTTTTGCTGTTTCTTTTCTGCAGACTATCTTTAACTTTTGCTGAATCAGGTGGAGGTAATGATGCGGTAGCGATACTGGAGGCAACGGAGAAATGGCAGAGGTTGCGTGCCATGCAAAGTTCAACTGGAAGCGTCAGTATATCAGGAGAGTGTCTTGATGCGCGGGACAAGTTGTTGTATTTAAGATTTGTCGATGATGTGAGAGGGAGGCTTGAGCGCTTGACAGGGTCGTCTTTCAGCGGTGAAAACTATGTGGTGTCAATACACGCCGAAGTATCAGAGAAAACCGAGTCTGTTTCTACAATTCACAAATCATTTCAGCCTTCCCCTAAAAACGCAAAGGGCAGGCCGACAATTATAATCGGCTTGATAAACCCTGATCAGCTTGACCCTCGTGAACTTGCGGCAGAATTGTGTGATGGTTTCATATGCATGAAAGTAATAGTTGCTTCGACAAATAACAGGATTATGCACAGACCCGCACGGTGGTTTGCGAATGGACTTGCCCAATACCTTGAAGAAGCTGCCAGACAGGATGATGCGGAAGATGTGATCTCCATGTGGTTTGGCGGACAGTTGGAACCTGTCTGGAGGCTGGGCCGCGAGTTTTCGCCGTATGCCTCTACAGACAGGAGAATAGCTGCACAGCTTGCAGCTTACTGGCTTTCATTTCCTGACAGGAAGGAACGGATTGACAGGTTGTGCAATGAGCTGGCTAGTGGTGAGAAATGGACTCCGGAGCTTTTTTTAAAAACTTCTTCAGGAATAGGAGATATCTTCGAAGCAGATAAAGACTTTGATGTATGGTTGCTTGGCAGGCGTGAATCTGTTTTAACACCCGGTGTTGCGAGAAAAGAGCTGTTAATCAGAACTTGGAGAAGGATGTTGCTCAATCCGGGGGAAGAAGGTGTTCCTGCTGATGTACCTGCAGCATCTTCTCTCCTGTTATTGCTGACTCGTATTGAAGAAGATTGGGTTCAGGTATGTGCCAAAAGCAAAATGGAATGGATTATGAAAGTTGCTGCTGGACGCGATGCAGCATTTCAAGAATCAGCCGGGGCTTACAGAGATTTTCTTGAACCTCTTGCGATGAATAATGCCAGGGGCAGGGCAAAACTTGATTTGGAAGTTTTGGAAGAAAAATTAAAACGTGCGGAGAGACTTCTGAAGAAAAATGCTGCGCAGTCAGTGATCCCGTGATGATGGCAATATGTCGCAGCACAGCATGATAGGGCTCAGCCCGGGCAAGCAGCGGGCATGCAATATGCTGGATTTACTACGCCTGTTTGATTATAATTTTCGGCATGATAGCAAGTATAAAAAAAGATACTGCCGTGCCGCCCCCCGATTACATTGTATGGGATTGGAACGGTACGTTGCAGGATGACGTTCAAGCCGCTGTAAACGGAATCAACATGTTGTTGCAGCAACGAAATATGCCGTTTGTTTCTGTAAAACAACATCGTGAAAAGTTCACTTTCCCCGTTTCTGATTACTACAGAGAACTTGGCTTTAAACTGGAAGACGAAAACTGGGATGAAATGGCGCATCAGTTTATCGATGCTTTTGCCAATGATCCTTCAATTCGCCTGTTCAGTGGAACAGTGCCGACCCTGACACATTTTAAAAAACAGGGCATTGAGATGTCGATATTATCAGCATGCAGGGAGGATGTTCTGGAAGATGCACTCGATAGAAATGGTATCCGCAGCTTTTTTAAATCCGTAAAAGGACAGAGCAATGCCAGTGCAGAATCAAAGAAAATGCTGGCTGTTGAGCTTTTTAATGATTTAAACGTCGATACAGAAAATGTCTGGATTGTAGGAGACACAACGCATGACAAAGAAGTTGCAGACGAAGTCGGCTGTAATTGCATTCTGGTAACGAGCGGATACCAGTCGTATTCCAGGCTGATTCAGTGTAATTGCCCTGTGATTGAATCTGTAGCTGATGTTCCCTCATTCTTCGGAACCTTTGCACCGAATAACTGATTACATATCCTGTGCTTGACCAAAACGGTGTGAAAGTTTAAAATCATGGTGTTTATTGGTATGAATTAATGTGTAAGTTTCTGCACGAGGCTGAAAATGAGTGATAAAGATAATAATACGGATTTTCTTGACGATCTGACCTTTGCGCCGGATTGGGCAAAAAAGTCGGCGTCCGAGCAAACCGCCAAATTTTTTAATGCTGCCGGGGTTGATTTTGAGAATACATCAAGAGGCAGGCGCAGAGGGAAATCACGGTTTTCACAGGAAGGCTTCAGTCGAAGACGTGATGAAG
>JAAZFF010000024.1 GCA_012511845.1 Lentisphaerota bacterium | reverse complement strand
TTATATGGTGGAGTTTTATTTCACACTTGCTTCAAACACAATTTGGGCTGAACGCGGTCATGAAGTAGCCTGGGCACAATTTGCAGTTCGCGAAGCTCTGCCGGCACCTGTCCCCACATTGAAATATTCACCTGTAGAGACATCGCCCGGTTATTTCAAAGATAGCCTCGAAGTTGATGGCGATGAATTCAGTGTCAGTTTTGAAGAGTTGAGCGGTGTTATTGACGATTGGATTGTTAATGACATTCCAATGTTTGAGTTTGGACCTGTGGCGAATTTCTGGCGTGCTCCCACTGATAACGATAACGGCGGGGGATCAAGCGGAACAAACGCACAGTGGCGCTCTGCCAAGCTTGATATGGCGAAGCAAAAACTCATTTCGCTTGAAGAAGCGAAACCTGATGGTGAAAATACCGGAGCAAGGCGTTTAATTGCACAAACAAGAGTAGCTGGGCCCGTTGTTAAATATGGCATGAATTGTACCTTTGACTGGACTGTTCATCCCAACGGAGATCTGGAACTGGTATTCAGCGGAGCTCCATATGGAGAATGGAAGATAGATACTGTGCCACGTATAGGAGTCCAGTTTAAACTTCCCGCTATGCATGATCGTGTTCAGTGGTATGGTCTCGGCCCCGGAGAAAGTTATTCCGATACAAAAGCCGGTTCAAGAATAGGGCGCTGGGCGTCAGATGTGGATGCACTCTTTTTCGACTATGTGAAACCGCAGGAAAATGGAAACAGGACCGATACCCGCTGGGTGACATTTACTGATTCCAGGGGACAGGGATTTATTGTTACAGCAGACAAGAAATTCGACTTCAGTGCAAGCAGGTATTCTCAGCAGAATCTGAGTGAAGCAAAGCACCCATTTGATTTGGAGATTGAAGACGATATCACTGTTAACCTGGATCTCGCACAAAATGGAATCGGCTCCCACTCCTGTGGTCCCGGGGTACTGCCCCAATACCATTTGAAGCCGGAGCCTTTTGCAATAAAATTCCGCTTCCGCCCCATAAGGTTGGACTCACAAAACCCGATGATGGTTGCAAGGCGCAATTAACCGGGGCATTTCCCGGCCGCAGTCGTTTATAATATACCGCCTCTACCAAGTTAGAAGGCGGTTATGCAAGGTTAAAGCTTCAGCAGCAGGAAAGTGCTGTTGACTAAAAAATCACCAAAGTATAGAATCACTGCTCTTTTTGCCGACAACTTGCGGCAGAAATGGTAGGAGGATACAGTATGAAAGTTAAAAATAAACAGGATTTTGCTTCGTCAGAAATCAGTGATAATATAGATGAGGAGAATATGGAAGACGTAGCAAATGTCTTTGAAAATACTCTTGTAAATGGAAAAGAAGAACCGATAGCTCAAGACGATAAAAACCTGAAGAAGAAAGATAAAAGGAAAAAAAGCAAAGAATCTGCAGAACTGCAGGCAGCTATAGAGGAGAACGAAAAACTTAAGGACAGATTGTTGCGCCTCCAGGCGGATTTTGATAATTACCGAAAACGTATTGCACGCGATCATGTAGATATGATTAAACGCTCAAATGAAGATCTGATAGACAGTCTTCTTCCGGTACTCGATAATTTTGACAGCGCGTCACAAATGGTGGGCGAAAACGCTGATGAGTCTCTCAAAGCCTATTTGCAGGGATTTCAGATAGTGCAGGGTGAGCTTGTTAAAGTTTTAGAAAACAATGGTCTTAAAGCCATAGAAGCCCTTGGTAGCGAGTTCGATGCCAACTTGCATGATGCTTTGACGACTGCACCTGCATCCGATGGAAGGGCTGGTATAGTTGTATCAGAGTTTCGCAAGGGGTACACATTGAATGGACGCGTTTTACGTGCTTCACAGGTAGTTGTATCTGCTGCAGCAGAGGAAAACACTGGGAATATTGCAGAAGACTCCGCCTCTCAATCTGAGGATGTTTCAGCTGCATTTGAGGAATAATCTCCATGGCTGACAAACAGGATTACTATGAAACATTAGGTGTAGGTCGTACTGCAACCGCCGATGAAATTAAAAAAGCCTACCGAAAAATGGCAATGAAATATCACCCCGACAGAAATCAGGGTGACAAAGCGGCTGAAGAGAAATTTAAGGAGGTTTCCGAGGCATACGAAGTATTAAGCGATGATAACAAACGCTCAATGTATGACAGGTATGGATTCGACGGTGTAAAATCCCAATTTGGTCCCGGCGGTTTTGATTTCAGCAGAGATTTTTCACATGCTGAAGACTTCTCCGATATTTTTAGCAGTATTTTCGGCGGCGGTGGCAGAGATGGCGGCGGGGGCATTTTCGAAACATTGTTTGGCGGCGGCAGGGCAAGGCAAGCCTATTCACATACGGGAGCCCAGGATGGTCAGGATCTGCGGTATGATATGGAAATAGATTTGGAGAATGCAATTTTCGGTGGGACAAGAGAAATTGCAATCCCCATTTCAGAAGACTGTAAAAAGTGTTCTGGAACAGGTGCGGCAGAGGGAACAAAACGCGAAACTTGTAAGCACTGCAACGGAAGCGGTGCAGTAGTCTCAGGCGGAGGGTTTTTCAGGATGCAACAACCATGCCCCGTTTGCAGGGGGCAGGGATCAGTTGTCCGTACTCCATGTACCGGTTGTGCCGGATCCGGGCGTGTCAAGAATAAGACCCGTATTGCCCTGAAAATACCGAAAGGTGTTGATACCGGTGCTCGCGTGCGAGTGTCCGGTAGGGGAGAAGGAGGAATAAGAGGTGGCACAAATGGAGATTTATATGTTGTTTTCCATGTCCGCCGTCATAATATCTTTGAACGCAATGGTGATGACCTGGAGTGCCTTGTACCGGTGCCGCCTGATGTAGCTGCACTTGGAGGGGAAGTAGAAGTGCCCACGGTAGACGGTTTCGCCAAACTGAAACTTTCGGCAGGAACTCCAAATGGAAAGTCATTCAGACTCCGCGGCAAGGGGTGCCCGATGCTGAACAGGGCAGGGAACGGTGACCTTGTCGTACACATTTCAATTGAGGTACCTGCAAAATTAAACTCCAGGCAGAAAAAGGCACTGAAGGAGTTTGCTGAGGCGTCTGATAAATCATCGTATCCCGAAGCACGCAAGTTTAGGGATAAGGCTGATGCATTCCTTTCCAGACGCGATTCAATCAAGAGCGGAAAGTAGAAAATAGTTTAAGGATTATCCTTGATGCATACCGCAATAATTGATACGGAAAAGCTTCTTGGCACGCATCCCGTGGAGTTGACCGGAGACGACTTCCACCATTTTAAAACGGTTTTGCATATATCACAGGGCGAAAATATTCGTCTCACTGACGGTAGGGGCAATCAAAGAAAAGCAACGGTAAAGTCTGTCAATAGAAACTCTATTATATGCGGCTTTTGTGGCGAGGTGGAGACTCTGCCACCGCTGCAGCCTGAAGTTACGCTTTTCCAGTGTATTGCAAAGTCCGGCAGAATGGACTGGCTTGTAGAAAAAGCCCAGGAGGTGGGTGTTGCGAGAATTGTCCCGATAGTTTCAGAACGTACAGTTGTTCGCATGAAAGCAGGTTCCGAGCAGGGGCGATGGAAGAGAGTAACCAGGTCTGCTCTACGTCAGTGCGGCGGCACCTGGTTGATGGATATAGGTACGGTAGAAAGCTGGAAGTCGGCTTTAGGCCTGATGCAAGATTTTGATGGACCAATCCTTGTTGGTGCACTGACAGAAGGCTGCGTATATATTGGTACGGCTCTTCAAAACATGCGTGAAAAAGGTTATACTGGAAAAATAGGTGTGCTGATAGGTCCGGAAGGCGATTTTACAGAATCAGAGCTTCGGGAGGTTGCAAGTCTTAGCAACTCCATACCCGTTTCGATGGGGCGCAACGTGTTGCGCGTTGAGACGGCGGTACTCTTTGCTGTTGCCGGAATTCTTTCTTTTCTGGCTGAACAATAAGGCTATTTAACTGCTGCGACAGCCCGCTTAAAAGATTCTGCAGAGTTTATTATAGATTTCTCGTCGACACAGAAGGCAAGGCGAAAATAGCCGGGCATTCCAAATCCGGCACCGGATACGGCAAGAATCCGCTCTTTTAGGAGGGCGTCTATAAATATTTTTTCATCAGCAACGGGAGATTTCGGGAAAAAGTAAAAGGCTCCTCTCGGCATAATGTATTCGATGCCGGCATTGTCCAGTACCTGAGCCATCAGATCGCGGCGTCCGGCATAAATCTTTACATCAACCTCACTATGCAAGCATTTCTGAATGAGTTTCTGGGCAACTGCCGGTGCATTTACAAAGCCAAGTATGCGGTTTGTCATGATTAAGCCATTCATTAATTCTGCCGAGTTTTCCAGTGCCGGATTTACTGCTACGTAACCTATGCGCTCTCCCGCCAGTGACAGGCTCTTTGAAAAGGAGCCTATCACGATTGATACCTCATAAGCTTCAAATACAGATGGGATTTCTACATTGTCGAAATTTAGAAACCGGTACGGTTCATCCGAAACAAGAAAGATCGGGCGACCATGTTTTGCAGAGTGAGATTTCAGAATTTCTCCCAGAGCGCTGATTTCATCTTTTGTATATATCTGCCCTGTGGGATTGTTGGGTGAATTGATTATTATTGCCCGCGTATTGGAATTTATTGCCCGGTCAATAGCTTCCAGGTCAAGTGAGAAATCAGGTAGTTTTGTTTTGACCGGGACAAGCTTTCCTCCGAAGTTTCCCACATAAAATCCGTATTCTACAAAGTACGGACTCGGGCAGATTACTTCATCACCTGCAGAGAGTACAGCGCGAAACAGTACATTGAGTCCTCCTGCCGCACCGCATGTGGCAACTATGTTTTCCGGAGGAGTATTCACGTTTTGCTCTTGAGTTATTTTCTCTGCCAGAGCAGAACGGGTTTCTGCATACCCGGCGTTGGGCATATAACCAAGGGCAAACGGTCGGTCTGCTTCGGAAGCGAGTTCTTCCAGAGCTTCTTTTACCGACAGGGGAGGGGCGAGATCCGGATTGCCCAGGCTGAAGTCATAAACATTATCTTCACCAAATTTTTTCTTGAGTTCTATGCCCGCCTCAAACATTTTTCTAATCATTGAAGAGCCGGATGTAAATTTTTTGATTTCTGGAGAAAGCAGATTCATTTTCTTTTACTTGTGATGCATTGATAGTTTTAGAGTTATGTAACTGGTGCCATGATAAGGTTTTGCTCTTGTGATTGCATGATAAGTTTACTGGCGCCAATTTTCGCGTGAAAGCGGGGCTTGTTTCAAGCCAAGAAGTTTTCTGATGAAAGCAATTGAATAGACTTTAAGGGTGGCAAAACAAACGGGAAGATGGAGAGACCATGCTTCATCAGAAATTCGTTTATTGCCTTTTGTCTTTTGTAGAAGCAAAGGCAGGATTGTAATTGCAGAAAGCGTGAATTTTGCAACTCCGAGGAGTGTTCGCCTTTTTTCACCGGGGACAAAGCTCTGTTTGCGCTCTTTAGAGAAATACAGAAAATCACGTACACGTCTTTCCTGCTTCCGGCTGAATTCCTCTATAGTGGTACAGTATAGATGCACTATTCCGCATTTTACTTTTGCAACGTTTACGAAGCCGTTTTCAGAAGCATTGGCAGCGTCGCGCAGGATGTCTACATCAAACCAATACGGTGACCAATTGATCTTTGTGAGTGCGGAGCGTTTTATTAAAAAACCGTTGGCTCCAATAGTTGGTGTTTGTACTCCAGATTCAATTTTCACTTTTATCCAATCATCATATTCCTCAGTCTCGACGGGAAGATTTGTCCATTTGCCGGTAATTGCACAGATACGGTCATAATTGCCGATAAAAAGGCATAGGGGATCGTTCATGCCGAGCATGGCGAAGTAGCGCGTCATCGGAGGATCTTCTTTTCTATGTGTGTACAGGATCGGTTCGGAGGCAACGATATCATTTCCCATAAGAGGGGCAATCATCCGCTCCAGCCAGTCGTCAGTCGGTAAAATATTGTCGCTATCTATCATGGCAAATATTTCACCGGTTGCTGCTTCTGCGGCGGCAGCTTTTCCTGCTTCGCCAGTTTTAAGTTTGTTAAAAACAATTTTATCTGCTTCAAAGCGTTTGGCGATAGTTTTTGTTTCGTCTTCTGATCCGGCATCGGCAAT
>JAAZFF010000246.1 GCA_012511845.1 Lentisphaerota bacterium | reverse complement strand
TACTCCAAAATTTATACCCCATACCGCTCTCCTATTAAAACCACCTTTCAGAAGCGTCAATGGAATCATAACTTTTGAAAACTCTGTGTCTATTCCTGAAATAGAGCCTGACTCTACAAGCTTCAGTCTGTCTGACTGCCTATTTTCTGTATCCACAAGCTCAATCCAAAGATCATGCAACTCGTGAGAATCTACCTTAAGCATGAAAGTCAAATAGGTATAGACGGTTATATCGTCAGCAGGTTCGGTATGCTTGCACCAGTTCCATCCGCCCCCCGACCACCATTCGACCCAGTTACTTCTGAATTCAAGAGTTTTTCTGCCTTGAAACTTCACTTCATCTGAAACAGCTAAACTACTTGAGGAAGGATCAGCCCAGGCGTTTCCATCTGACTTATCCTTACCATCAAAAACAATCTTTCGTAGCTTCCCTGTCGGATTAACGACAGAGTGACTTTGTGAAAAGCCTAGTTTTTTTGTCAACTCAGCCGGCAAATCATTAGTAAACTCGATTTGAGCAAAATTAATCGTTGCTGCACCATCCTCGCTGACTGGAACAACAGCCATATTGATTGATGCTAGACTTTTGCGTTCAAAATTTCCGGTAAATCTTTCCAGCGGGATAACAACACGGACAAAATCATTTCCCAGCTCATCGCTATAACCATTTTCTACAATATTTACCTGGCTTGAAACGCTATTTTCCGAGTCTCCCAACTGCACCCATACATCCCTGAGCTGACCGGCAGATTTTTTTATCCAGAAGGAAAGCGCCTTATACCGGGTTGAATCATCGCCCGGTTTCTACCAATTTTACCAATTCCAGCCACCCCCACCCCACCAGTTTTGGCACTTTGGCCGCAAGTGCAAAGTCGAGGCAACGTTGAATTTGACGTTGTCAGTTCCTTTCCTGGATACGCTGTTTTCCGGCGAAGACCAACTTCCGCCTGAGAGGATCGAAGTTCCGTTGAAAACAACGAGAGAAGATGCCTGTGCCCAAATCGCACAACTGATGAGGAACAAAGTTAAAGTTTTTTTCATTTGTTTGGACATGTTGAATGCCTTATTATCAAATCGTTATCGAGGCATATATTTCGTGATTTCGTACGTTTGTTGTTTATAAACTGACCTGCAAGCTCAACGGCATGTCGCACTATTGATTCAAAATCCTGGGCAATCGTAGTTTGTGCCGGTGACAAATACCGGGAAACGCCTTCATTCTCGAAAGAAACAATCGAAATATCTTCCGGCACATTTACTCCCATCCTGCCTGCCTCGCTCATTACTCTTAATACTGAACTTTCTGAAGCAACTATAATCCCCGTAACACCATCTGACAGAACTTCATTTAATGCATTCTCAATAGTGCTTTCTGATGAGTTCTTTAACCATTTTTTGTCTTTCAGCCCCAAGTACCGTTGTTGCAGCGATAAAAATGAATTCACTCTCTCCCTGCACCCCCATCCTTCGAAATGATCCATGAATAGTGCTATATGGGTGTGTCCCAGATCCCTCAGGTGTTCATAAGCAAGTTCAATCCCCTGCACGTGGTCTGAGCAAACACTGGAAAATCCTTTTCCCGCTGCATTTATCAGAATAATATTCGTAGCTTCATATTTCCTGAGCTGTTCAATGCTTTCATCACTGTATAAAATTGCAATTGCTGTTTTAATGAAATTTTCCTTCATCCTTTCCAGGTTGTTCATGGGGATCAGCTCGAATCCAAGTGATTTGGTCGTAAACTCACGGGCGATATGAGAAAGAATAATTGATAAATAAAAATCCTTGTGAATGGATTCTACACGCTCAAAAATCACCCCGACATTTCTTTTGCTCAAAGCAATCCTGGGCTCATAGTTTATCTGGTGTGCTGCATCAAGAATCCTTTTCTTTGTACTCTCTTTCACATACGGATGATCCGTAAACGCCCTCGAAGCGGTAGTGAGAGAAACTCCCGCAATTTTCGCTATTTGAAGCAGATTCTTCTCTTTTGGTTTCGACTCCATTTTATGTTGTCAATTTTCCAGCATGGTCTCACGCAACATTGATTCTATAGAACCGCGCAATGCCATGGTCAGCGGAACAGCAAAAAGCATTCCTAGAGGTCCCAGAACCCATCCCCAGAAAATGAGCGACAGCAATACTATAACAGGCGACACTCCAAATCCATACCCCATAAAACGCGGCTCGAGAATATTTCCCAGGAACAAGTTCACAGCGATGTAAAGAAAAGCAACATAAAAACCCTGAAGCACCCCGTACTGCAATATAGCAATTAAAATAGCCGGAATAGCCGCAATTATCGAGCCTATCATAGGAACAAAATTCAGCGCAAAGGCAGTTACACCAAGCAGTACCGGAGAGTCTATCCCCATTATGAGAAGTCCGAAGTAAATAAAAACTCCTGTCGCAACACTAATGATCGTTTTTATACTCATATAGTGGCGTACATCGAGAACAATCTTCAAAATCTTGTCCCAGAGCTCTTCTGTCATCCAAGGCCATGATGATGCTTTTTTCGGCAGCGACGGCAACTCCACAATTATAAATGAAACTATAATCAGCACGAGGACGCTGTCTTTTATAAATGCTCCTACACGTGCCGTCATGTTCTTGACGATCCCTGAAACAGTCGCTGTATCTACAGTCAGGATTGCTGTAAAAGTTTCATCAGAAACTTCTACTCCCTGCTCCTCCAACCAGAGCTTCAAGTTTGTTACCGACTTGTTTAACTCCTCCTGATATTTGGGTATGTCTTTTGTAAATTCAACCAGAGCCCCGGAAAAGACAACATTTACAATATATAAAAACAACAGCACGATAGCTGCAATCATAATCGATATAGAAAGCCACGACGGAACCCGCAATCGCCTTAGAAGATAATATACAGGAGAAATAACGATTGCTATAAATAAAACAATAAGCAACTGTGTCAGTAATGGAGCAGCAGCTTTCATTCCAATTATAGCTACAAAAAACAGGGCAGTATTAAGAAGCCACCTTGTGGTTTTCTGACCCTCCATAACTAATTCCCGGGTCCGGAGTTGCTGCTCCATGCTTTTTGAGTTTTCAGACCTTTTCTCTTTCACTAAACGATTACCTTAAGTTGTTCCGAATATAAAATTTCGCTTCCGACCGTTTATTTTTCCAGAACCTGTTAATCAGCAATTAACTGTCTTCTCAGTTTTTTATAATCAACTTCCTGTGCTGAAATTTCCTCATCAATGGCGATACATGCCGCAGTTGCTGCTGATTGTCCCAGTATCATGAATACCGGCTCCATTCGAACTGAACCATAAGCTATGTGTGAGCTTGATAAACAAACAGGCACAAAAAGATTTGTGCATTCTTCAGCTTTCGGACGAATCGATTTATACGATATCTTGTATGGACCGCCCGGACTTACCTGAACGTCTCCTTCGTTTCGTACGTGCCCTTCCGAATCCACATATCGTTGCGTGTTATGTGAATCCATATTGTATGATCCCGTACCAACCGACTCGGGAGTTTCACGAACAGACTTGCAGTCGAGCTCTGTATGCACATAGTCACTGACCATACGTCTTGCCTCTCGAATATAGAGCTGATGGGGCCAGTTCCCGCTATCAACAAACTCATCTGCTGCCAGCCCCCAGCGTCGTACCTCTTCTCTTAAAGCATCAGGTATTCTTGGCTCCTGTTCGTTACATAGAAACCACATAAATCCCTGCTGATACTTTAAATGTTCCTGTATGATATGCTCTCTTGTAACATAATCACCTTCAGGATACTCCCAATTCATACCTATAAAATCGGTACCGAATCCTCCGTGATTATTCGTATCTGTTTTGTCGTTGGGCATCGCCTGATGGTTACCAAAAACATCTCGCCATTCCGGCATCACCTCAATATACCGTGCCAGAAGTTCATAATCTTCACGTCTATATCCTTCCGGCTTGGGAAAAGGAATCCTGTTTTCAGGATTATCAGTTAGACACATCCGGTAATTGTATGCCTGAATTTTTGAATCGGCTGAGTATTCAATCCCCGGTCCAATATCTCTTACACCTGAAATCAGACCGCTGGAGGGGTTCCCGGGAACAACATATGGATCAATATCGTATAAAAACTGGTGTTGTACAGCGTTTCCTGTTTGGACACCGTTCAAAGTTTCACCATACAGATCGTTACTTTCACGTCCCACATGAAACCCAACGCCGGCAAGTGCCATTAAATCGCCTTCATACGTTGCATCGATGAAAAATTTGCCATCAAATATTTTCCCGGACTCCATAACGACTGAGTCAATGCGTGTATCCGTCATTCGTATTCCATCGGCGCTTCTGTTTAGGCGTTCACCGAAAACAATGCTTAAGCCCGATTCATCTGCCATATTTCTCAAGATTTTCTCTGCCACTTTTGGCTCAAAACGGAACAGTGCTTCATCATTCTTTACATAATGGGGATAATCGCTCTTGTCCTGCCAAATCCAGACGGAGCTATCGTCATACCATTGCTTTACCCGCTTGTAAAACTCCAGGGACAATCCACCGATAACTTTTTTTTCTCCGGAATCGGTCATACCCAGACCGCCGCTTGTCAATCCTCCAATGTGGCGCCCGGGCTCTATAAGAATAGTTTTTTTGCCCATACGGGCTGCCTGTACTCCAGCAATAACGCCGGCGCTTGTACCTCCATATACAACTACATCC
>JAAZFF010000245.1 GCA_012511845.1 Lentisphaerota bacterium | reverse complement strand
TCGTACCATCAAAGTACCGGACTCATGGAAGAACAGGAGAATTGTTCTCGATATTGACATGGTTCAGACGAAAGCTAAAATTTTAATCGATAGAAGGGTTGCAGGAGAAATTACCTTCCCCGGAGGCAAGCTCGACGTCACCGACTATATTATCCCCGGTACTGAACAAGAGCTTTCTATTCTTGTGGCAGCGCTGCCCCTCGACGTTGCCGGCAATGCTTTTATGGCGCCGGATCGTGTTGTTGAGAGAAGCCGGGAACTTAAATTCCGGGGCATTGCCGGCGATGTCTACCTTTCAAGCGAACCGAAAGATAACTTCATTGAAAACGTAAGAGTGGAAACTTCTACACGCAAGAATAAAATTACTTTTAATGTGGAGCTTGCTGCTGTTAAAAAATCAAATCTTTCTGTTTCAGTTGAAATAAGCAGGGATGGGCAAAAAGTTAAGGAATTCTTTTTCGATAAAGTTCAAATAAATAATGGACAGGTGAAGCTTCCCGGCGAATGGAAAGATCCAGAATATTGGGATACTGATACGCCATATAATCTGTATGATGCCGTTTTAACGCTGCACGATTCAGTATCGAAAGAAGTGCTTGATCAGACTCTGCCGATAAGGTTTGGGTTTCGTGAATTCTGGATAGATGGCAGGGACTTTTACCTGAATGGGTCCAAGGTTCACTTGCGGGCTTTGCCTATAGGATTTTCTGCTGCAGAAACAGACATCGCATCAAAAGAGAACTCGATTAACGCCCTGAACAAGATGTGCGGGTACGGTTTCAATTTTTTTATTTTTACCAATTATGGATTTAAACCGGGGGATACCGGTTATCTTGAAGCTATATTGGAAGCGTCAGATGAAACGGGCATCCTCTGCGCATTTTCACTCCCTCACTTTACTGATTATGAACGTAAACTTGATGATCCGGAAATCAGGAAAAATTATGAAAATTTGAGCCGGTATCTCGTGAGAAAAGTTCAGAATCATCCCGGCGTGATTCTTTATGCAATGAGCCATAACGCACTGGGGTACTACGGAGATCAGAACCCCGTGAAAATTGATGGAATATGGGAGCCCGGGGAAGATGACGTAAAACCTGAGGGTTATTTTGTCATGCAGAGACGGCAGGGTGCTATTGCTGAAAATATAGCGCAGGCACTCGATCCGTCGCGCCCGATTTATCACCATGAGTGTGGAAATTTCTCTCAAATGCATACTGTGAATATATACCTGAACTGGGCACCCCGGCAGGAGAGAAGTGACTGGCTTGAGCACTGGGCAAATGTGGGCGTAAAACCGGTGTTTTTCGTAGAGTGGGGGATGCCACATATAGCATCATGGTCCGGTTATCGCGGTCCGGATTTTATTTGGACGTCGCCTGCAATGCACAAGGTTTGGGATTCCGAGTATGCTGCGCCGTTTGTAGGCGATAAGGCATATGAAATGACGCCGGAAAAAATAGCATTGATGGATAATGAAGTCAGGCTTTGGGACAAGGAAAACATCTTTGGCTTTTGGGAGATGTCTTACCAGATTCAAGCATTGAGAAGCACTTATAATGATGTCCAGACCTGGTTTATGGCAGATAATCTTCGTTCACTGCGAACCTGGGGAATATCAGCTTTTCTGCCCTGGGAGCGGGATGACTTCTGGAGACGCATAACACCGACGCCGGCAAGGAAGAATGAAGCCCGTTTTGAAAATCTTGAGAAGCCCGGATTTGTTCCTGATTTTATAACCAGCTCAGAGAGCTATGTGCAGGATCCGTCCAAAGATTCATTTGAACCCACTTCTACAGGCAAAATGCTTAAGCGATGGAATATGCCGTTACTTGCTTTTATCGGGGGGACACCGGTGTTTACGGATAAAACACAGACCTTCACAACAGGGGAGGAGGTCTCAAAACAGCTTGTGGTGTTGAATGATACAAGGAGGGAGCGTATCTGCAGATATAGTTGGGAGATTAAGAATCATGATATACAGGGTAATGGAATAATTAATATACAACCGGGTGAGAAGACTTTAATCCCGATTTCTTTCCCAATGCCATCAGCTCAATCAGACTGCGGAATAAGCGTCAAATTTGATTTTGGAAATAACGATGTACTTCACGATAAATTCACGTTATACAATGTGAAGGTTGAACCAAATTCTGATGTAAAACAAAGTGTTGCCTGTTCTGTACAGC
>JAAZFF010000244.1 GCA_012511845.1 Lentisphaerota bacterium | reverse complement strand
GTATTGCATGATGCCACCCAAATCTGTCCGCGCCGAGCATCTCCGACAACATGCATCGGCATAAAATCTGCATTGTCTGAATCCGGTAAATATAATGCCAATGCCGCAGCCATGGCACTGCTGACGCCTTGGACCTGTGTGTTAGAAGGTAGCGAAAGCCCTTTTAAGAATGCAATGGCAGAACGTATGCCGGAATAAGAGCCCGGACCGACTCCCGTTGCGAGGCGCTTAACATCGTGAATGTTTATTTGACACTTGTCGAGTAGTGATTGAACGAGTGAACAGGCATCGCCGGAGGGGCGGGGCACAGTGCGATGTTTTATCGGATTTCCAGACAAGCCCGGCTCTTGAGACGGCAGTGATACACCCTCTTCGATTTTGCAGAGAAGTGTACCGGCTTCAGAGAAAATGGCAGCACTGCCCGGCACTGCCGAACGTTCTACTGACAGCAACACTTCAGGTTTCCCTTTGTTTGATGCCGGTACGGTTTTTATTTGCAAGTCTGGGTATGGTGGTGTATATAGCATCGTTGAGCCTCCGTTTAGCTCCCCAGCGCAGTAACGGGAAACGGGCATCAGTTTGCAATAGAGCTCCGACATCTGATTTGATTGAATTCCAATACTGTCTGATGTCTTTTCTTATTCCGATTACCAGTGCTTCAGCATATACAGCTTCAAAAGTCTGATCGAGATTGCTTACAAGATGTGTTTTGAGCTTCTTGTGTTTGAAGTGAGCTAAAACAGCGAGAAACAGTGCGCATATACCTGTTATGCCAAAAATAAGCAGGTATGCCATGATGCTTTTGAATGAAAACCTATTGGAGCCTTTCAGCATAAACAGGTAAGTCGGCAGCAGGGTCAGGGAGAATACTGTGAGCGTGGTCACGATAAAAATTGATGCTTGGCGGACTCTGTTGAAGAAAAGTTTTCGTGTTACTGCATTTATAACACTGCACTGTATCGACAGGCGCATAAAGTCAGAAGTTACATTGGCGAGCATGCTGTCGTAGCGGCGCTGCGGCACGTTACGCAACTGTTCCAGAACTTCAGCACGATGTTTGTCGAACCCGTCCAGATTTAGCTTTGATTCTGCCCTTGATTCCGGACGCGGTGTATATGTTGTATAAATTGTCGGCAGGTCTTTCGTATTCAGCACGCGTGCAAGATTCCAGCATAGCGTACCGTATGCGCGGGCGAAGTCGTAGACATCGTCGAAAGTGTCTGCTTTGTTAAGCAGTACACGAAGTTTGAATTCTATACCGAACATGCAGTTGCTGAGTACAGACACTGTTTCTCCTGTGGTTCCCGGTTTATCGGGATCGAAGAGGAAAAAAACCAGATCGGAGATTTCGGTAAAGCTCCTTACTGCGGCATTAAAATCGTATGTTCGTTTTGATGAGCCTTCGGCAGTATCGATCATGCCGGGGCTATCTATCAAGTTAACGGTTTTAAGGTATTGGCGGTTTCTTGTTTTTACACGCAAGTGTTGTAAAAAATCGGGACCAAGCGAAGATAGGGAGGAAAATTCTACGGGAAGTTGTCCGACGGCTGCCGGTCCATGAAAATCCTGTTCTGTTTCCCCGTACATAAGTACCGTAAAGCAGTCGTCAGTAGGTGCTACTCCTGTATCTTGAACAGGCTGTGAGCCCAGGAGATGGTTTATAACTGTAGACTTGCCTGATGAATGATTGCCTAAAAAAACAACATTCGGACGACCTCCAACTGTTATTACAGGTCGTTGGAAAGTGTAGCGATAGCTATCAGCTGTTGACTGGAATGCCTTGTACAGCCTGTTTACGCCTGTTTCGATATCGCGCACTCTGCCTGAACCGATATTAGGGAAAACTAGTCTCATTCTACATCCCAAATTAATGATTGATTATATTTTCTATTTTTTCTGCCACTTTGTCCATTTCTTCTGCACCGTTGATGATATGTAATTTGCCGGTTTTCTTGTATATTGCAGTAAGTGGCTCTGTTTGCTTTTTATAGACTTTCAGCCTGTGTTTTATTGTTTCCGGCTTATCATCGTTTCGCACGATTAGTTTTGTGCCGCAGTTATCACAAATGCCTTCTTTTTTAGGAGGTAAATTTATTGTATGGTATCCCGCTCCGCAGGATGGGCAGAGACGGCGTCCGCCAAGCCGGCTTATTAGGACTTTTCCCGGCGCGTCGATACATATTGCTGCCTCCACTGAAGTACCATGTTTTGAGGCAAGTATTTCCAGTTGCTTTACCTGATTGACATTGCGGGGGAAGCCGTCAAGCAGGATGGAGGTTCTATCTTCGGATGAAGTGAACAACTCATCGAGCATTTCAAACATTATATCGTCGGGCACGAGTGCACCTTTGTCCATAAACTCCTTGGCACTCAGTCCGGCATGTGTGCCTCTTGTTACGGCATCTCTGAGCATGGCACCTGTAGAGATATGGCGTATATCCCTGC
>JAAZFF010000243.1 GCA_012511845.1 Lentisphaerota bacterium | reverse complement strand
GATAGACTCTTACTCTGAGGGACCTGTTGAAATATACAATCCAACGAATCCGGAAGATCGCAGAAAACTGGTCGACCATGTTGCCCGGGCAACTGAAATTGCAACAGCATTGCCGAGTGTTGACTTCTATAATAAAGGTGATTCCGGTAATGTTCTGGGCATTTTAAGCGATGCATTTCGTATTAAATCAAACCAAAACACCTCTGCAGATACTATTATTTATACTGGAGAAAACAATAATCATGCAGCAGAAATATTGATATCAGGGCTTGAAAATCGGTTGGGAAAAAAGCAGTTAGCGGCTGCCGGGATTCAGGTTCTCAACACAGTAATAGGTAAAATGAGTGGAATCGTGACCGACGAGGCTCAAATCCGGGAACAGAACCTTGTTGAGATTGCTCCCGGCACATGCAGTGCCTTTCTTGTTGAAAGCTTCAACAAAATACTGATTTCAAAAATCAAGCTCAAGGGTTTTGTACGCGGTATAAAGGTATTCGAGGAAAAGGAAGATTTACTTCCCTTTGAGGAGGCAAAACTGTACGGACACAATGCAGCTCACGCCTTGCTGGGCTTTCTGCTCAGGGAAAAGGGTGCCGGACTGATGTCCGATGCCGGCAGCTTCAAAAATACCATAGAGTTTGTCCGCCGGGCATTTTTGTACGAATCAGGCGGAGCATTGTGCAAAAAATATAAAGGCTTGGACCCGCTTTTCACTTCCGCAGGATTCGAACTATATGCAGAAGATCTTATCAAGCGGATGGTGAACCCATATCTTAGAGACAGCATAATTCGTGTAACACGCGATATAAGGCGCAAGCTTGCGTGGGACGACAGAATTGCCGGAGCTATGCGTTTGTGTCTTGAAAATGGTATCACTCCGCAACATTACGCTCATGGAGCAGCAGCTGCAATCAGAATTCTGGCGCAGGAGGAAAATGTGGAACCATCGATCATCCTCAACACATTGTGGAATGATGTTGAAAATAATCAAAAGATAGTTTCAGAAATAAAGAATTTAATTAACATTAAAAATTTATAATAACAAACCAAAACAGGATGCAAGATGAAGACAATAGAAAAATGGCGCAGAAACCTGGCAAGAAAAGAGGAAGCTGCATGGGTCAGGATTCGCTCCCAGATCCGTATGGCTGAATGGTTGAGAGAACGTCACCCAGACAACACCTCCTGGGGGGAAGCTCTTACAAAGGCAAAAAACAAAATTACCGATACTTGTGGTAACACTCCTGTAGCTACACTTGTTGAGGAAGTTGAAGCCATTTTGACACCGTTTTCAAAAGTTGCAAAAACTTTTAAAATTCACTGCGTAGGTCATGCACATATAGACATGAACTGGATGTGGGGTTGGCCGGAAACAGTAATATCCACGCTCGACACATTCCGCACGGTACTGGCTTTGATGGACGAATTCCCTGATTTTAAATTTTCACAGTCGCAGGCAAGCGTATACGAAATTGCCCGTCAATTTGACCCCTCCCTCTTTGAGAAAATAGCACAAAAAATAAAAGAAGGGAGATGGGAAGTAACTGCATCGCACTGGGTTGAAAACGATATGAACCTTGCTTCCGGGGAAGCACTTGTCCGCCACTTGCTGCAGACACGCAGCTATATGAAAAAGCACTTCGATCTTTCTCCGGAAGATGTCCCCATATGCTGGGTGCCTGACTCATTCGGTCATGCTGCAACGGTGCCGAATTATCTTGTGCAGGGTGGAGTAAACAGTGTGTACATGCACCGTCCCGGATATGAGAAACAGCCGGTACCGGAAGCCTTCTGGTGGGTTGGAACGGACGGCTCCAAGGTGCTCGTTAAAAATGACCAGCGAGTGGGATACAACTCCATGATCGAGCCTGGAGTTATTTTTAATATTGCAAAATCGATGGAAGAAAACCACGGCATAAAAGTAACGCAAATAGTGTACGGTGTCGGTGACCATGGCGGCGGACCGACCCGCCGCGATCTTCTGATGCTTAAAGAAATGAATTCATGGTCTGTTTACCCCACACTCGTATTTTCAACTACACGCGCTTTCTTCAGCGAATTTGAGAAACTGGCTTCTGATTTGCCTGTGCTTGAAGGCGAGTTGAATACAGAGCTGACAGGTTGCTATACAACGCAGGCACTTATAAAACGCAATAACAGAATTGGCGAGAATCGGATGCTCGATGTTGAAATTACCTCAGCATTGGCATGTGCAACCGGTACGCCTGTATCTTTGTGCGATGATTTCGAGAAAGAATTCGATGAAAGCTGGCAGCGCGTTCTTTTTTCACACTTTCACGATATTTTACCCGGATCATGTGTTCGAGATACCAGGCTATATTGTCATGGACAGTTCCAGACAACCATGGCTTTCACATCCACGGCAACACAACGTGCATTGAGAGCATTGGCAGAAAATGTATCAACAAACTTTGTTGATGCCGGCGATGCCGCTCCCCTGAAAGAGGAAGCACTCTTTGCTGTTGACGGCTTCGGCGGCGGCGTAGGTATCGGAGCTGTAGAAGGCTCTTTCGGATCAGCACACTGGCACGGACTGTCCGCTGTCCGTCCATTCGTTGTTTTCAACACAACTGCTACAGACAGAACTGAATATATTGAGTTCATGCTCTGGGATCGGGATGTGTGGGAAACTGCTGCTGCTTTCCGTGAAGAAAGATTCCATGCTGTAGACAAAGACGGCAAGGTATTAAAAACGCAATTTACAGGGTTGGGTCATCAATGGGGGCATTTGTATCAGAGATATCGTGTGCGAGTAACCGTGCCGTCCATAGGATACACTGCTATAGCCTTCATCGAAGGCAACCCGGAAAGCTCCGAGTCAGGAAAAGATGAATCCGCTATCTTTGCCCGATTCACTACGCCTCCCTATCATTGCTCTTACATGACGAACGAGCGGCTCATAATGGGAATGGAAAATGATAAGATTTCAGTACGTTTCAACAGTGAAACAGGACGAATAGTATCGTTTTTCGATAAAGTCAACAACTTCGAAATGGTTGACCCTGCAATCGGTATCGGACCTGAATATGCTGTAGAACACCCGGGAGGTCATACTGCCTGGAGTATATATGCGGCACGTAAAACCGTAATGCCGACCATTACAACAATAAGAGAAGGGCTGAGCGGTCCTTTTGCTGTTTCCGTTGAGGTTGAATATAAAATTGAAAATTCTCGTGTGAAATTTGTGTACACTCTCAATGCGGGCGAAACAGCTCTGGGTATTGACTTCTATGCTGACTGGCTTGAAGTCGGTTCACATGAAAACGGAATCCCCAACCTGAGATTTGTTGTCGGTACAGTTTTGCAGGATGCTACACCTGTCTATGAAATTCCCTTTGGAGAATTGTCGCGTCAGATAAAAACAGATCGGGAAGAACCTGCCCTGCGATGGGCGATGTTGGAAGCAACAAAGGAGCCGGTCTCCCTGCTTGTGGGCAACGACTGCAAATACGGTCATGCTGTTGATGGCGGAGCTATGCGTGTAAACCTTATACGCTCTGCATATGACCCCGATCCATTCCCTGAATTAGGAGCACATAAAGCGGCTTTGCTCATCAAAATCGTTCCTTCCAACATGAATCATGCTGCGGCTTCAGAAGTCGGGCAGGCATTCAACCACCCCCTCTTCGTTGTAGGTACGAGTGTACATGAAGGCTCATGGCCAAGCGAATCATCGTTTATACGTCATAAAGGCGAAGGGATAGTATTCGATTGCTTTAAACGCGCCGAAGACGGAAAAAGTTTTATATTCAGATGCCATAATGCGCAACAGAAGAATAATTCACCGAAAATCGAATTCAGCCCTCTGCTTGGTAAACTTGCTGACGTTGAGTCCGTTGATTTGCTGGAACGCCCTGATGGGAACACAGCTTCAGTTATCGAATACGGAGAAAACTGGGTTATGATCGATATAGCCTCAAAATCAATCGCCTCATTCAGGGTTAAATTCGAATAGGACGTTGAACATCAACAACATAGATTCGTAGAGAAGAACGCCTTATTTTGAGATGGAAAACTCAAAATGGGGCGGAAAACGGGATTCGAACCCGCGACATTCAGAACCACAATCTGACGCTCTAACCAACTGAGCTATTTCCGCCATAACTTTGAAGGCGGTTCGGATACTATCATAATCCGGCGATTTGGTGCAAGAATAAAAAAAATATAAACAAGAAACGACAAAACAGACCCGATAGGCATATCTGTCGGGTCTTGTGTATATTTGAAATCATCTTTAGATATATATCCTGATTACGATACTATGTCACTGCCGTTTAAAGACTACTTTACGACTACGATAGTAGACAGCGGAGGGGGATCTTCTATATAAAAGTTGTAGACCTGCAAAGTTGTCCCCAGATCAGTCCTGCATGAGGGGCCCTTATACCCAGACCGACCTCATCAACTCCTGCCAGATTGGCACTGTGATTGAGCGAGTAAACCTCTTCTTCTGTATCAAGATTGGTCAGGGTTACGGTAAAAGGCGTCATTCCATCTTCACCCACGTGCGCTTTAATTTCAAGACGCATCAAATCACTCCACTCATTCCCCTCTTCCGTTAGGCCGAATTTTTCCGGAAGGATATGGGCTTGAGGCGTACCGGCGCTTGGCCTCAACTGAGTGTGATATTTGCCATCCTGCCCGTACTCCACCGTCCCTAATGTTACTCCAATCTTCCGGTCATAGATACTGCCGATATCACCAAAATTCAGTTCAATGACTGTCTGGCGCTTGCCGCTCTCAACCGGTCTTTCAACTACATACAGACCCCAAAATCTAAAATCAACATGAGCAGTCAGAGGTTTCTTGTATCCAACTTCTATTGGCATCTTGTAACGGGCATTGTTGCTGTATTGATCTTTACCGCGATACGTTGAAACAAAACCACCAGTCGTTGTAGAGACGATGTACGGCGTACCTGGATCTGCAGTCCAATCGAAACCATCGTAGGGGCTGCATTTTCTCAATTCTTTGCCATGTTCGTACCTTTCTTCCTCGGTAAAGTTAATTGTTTTAGCATGAACAACCATTCCCGTCACAAGAAGCAATGCAAAAACGTGCGTTAAAACGGCATATTTTGTTGTATTTTTCATCGTTGAGTTTCCTCCGACAAGTTAATCTGCGAAAATTCTTCCAGCGACAGCTTTTAACAGCTACTTTCTCACCGGCAATATAGTAAAAATAATCCAGAAGTCACCATGAATCTGTCATAATCAGGGAGAATTGTCAATAAGATTATGAAAAGTTTTTCATATTTAAACTGAATGCCCTTCCTGACTGCAGTCCGGATATCAAATGTTATTCCAGTCCCGGCGGGCTAATGTTTTTTAGGAAAACTTTTCGCAGCAAGCTCTCTTCTGCAACGAAGCCCTGATCTATCAACAAACAGAGAGCTGTTACAGCTATGCATGCAATGGCAACCCCAAGAGCATTTGCGATCCAGAAGCGTCGACGATCAAAGCCCAGGAGATACGCTCCGAAACCACCGGTATAGCTGCCTGTACCCGGGAGAGGTATGCCGATAAAAAGAGCCAGACCCCATTCACCGTATTTTTCCACATACGGGTGAAGCTTTTCCTGTCCCCGTGCAATGCGAGGCCAAAGATTGCGTTCGAACCACTCCCATTTACGTAACAACTGTTCTACGGGGCGCATCAGCCAGAATGTGATTACACCAACGGCAATATTTGCAACAAAACAAAGAGCAATCATAAGGTACAAAGACCACTCGTCTCTAAAAATCGGTGTAAAGAAAGCAACAGGAATTGAAGCTCGGAGTTCAAGTCCGGGTACAAAAGTCAGCGCAACGAGTATTGCCAGCATCAGGAAAGGGTGCATAATAAAGTTCTTTCTAAAACAAGGAAATTGTGGTGTCAGAAAATAAAACGCAGACAGTATACACGAGCATGTACGTGCATGCAATCATGACATGTCGAATTTCAGGGGCGAGCATTACAAGCGTTTGTCTATAAACTCATGCATGTTGGATAACGATTCACCCTCCATGCACATTCTATACCATATTTCAAGATTCAGCAGTATCCAAATCCTGAAATTATGATCTGCTTTACCTCCGACATGTTCCTGCAGCAATCTATCAAGCTCTCCCTGTCTGAATATTCCCAGTTCAACAAAACGTGATTCAGAAAATAGCGTCTGCAGAAAGCTCGACAAATCTGTACGGATCCAGCGTGCTATGGGAAATCCGAATCCCTGTTTTGGACGATCTATCAACTCTTTCGGCTTATAGCGATATGCTACTTTTCGCAAGATATACTTCAACTGCCGTCCATGGAGTTTCATTTCGCACGGAAGAGAAGCTGCGAATTCCGTAACTTTATGATCAATCAGAGGCGGACGGATTTCAAGAGAATTGGCAGCACCCATGCGATCTGAAATAGCAAGCAGGTGATCAGGCATACGCGTCATAAGATCTGTATACAGCATCTTGTCGAGCAGTTCTTCGGCAGTACCATCATTAAAATAATGAAGTATTTTTTGGGCAGAGTCAATTTCTACAACACGTTTGATTGCTTCTCCGGTGAAAAGTGCATCTTTATATTCCGAAGTAAACCGCAAAAAACTCATGCTGCGGGCATAACGACCGCCGGCATCATAAAAAGACATGTCGTTGAGCCATTTCAGTTTTGATGCGAAACTCTTGTATCCGAAGGACTCCGGTATGAGGTTGAAGATTTTCCCGAATATGTTTCGCCTTATCCAGGCTGGAAAAACAGAGTAAAGACCGGCGAGTTTCTGACCGGCAAATCGGTCGTAACCTGCAAAATTTTCATCACCTCCATCTCCGCTCAGGACAATCCCTACATCTTTCGCTGCCACCTGCGACACGAGATAGACTCCAACTCCAAATGGGTCGGACGGTTCATCCATGTGGAAGATCATTTCAGGTATCTTGTGAATTATATCTGCCTCTACAACTTCTTCGCGCGCAATAAGATTATACTTTGATGAGATCATGCGTGCCCATGGCAGTTCGTTTATATCCTGCTCTTTCACTCCTATGGAAAATGTATGAAAAGGCTTTCCCCTTATTTTAGCCACCATTGCAGTAACAAGGCTTGAATCTATTCCCCCGCTAAGGAACGAGCCGATGGATGCACTATCACTCTCACCCAGATGTGCTTCCACAGTTTCCAGAAGAAGACGCTCCAAAGCATCTGCAAGCTCTTTTTCTGAACCTTGTACCTTACTTTTAAATGTATCCGGCTGCCAGTACTTATGAACAGACACCTTGCCGTTTTCATAAACAGCAAAATGCCCTGCCTGCAGTTTTCTAATGCCTTTAAAAAGAGTATGATCGTCCGGAAGGTAGCGCAAGGACATATAATGCCAGAGCCCTTCAATATCTATATTGCGTTCTGACACACCTGATGCCAGGACAGTTTTTGCCTCTGAAGCAAAAACAAAGCTTTCTTTATCAAGGGTATAAAACAGAGATTTCTGCCCCATATGATCGCGGGCAACAAGAATCCGATTACGTTTAAAATCCCATAGTCCGAATGAAAACATTCCCCGCAATTTTTTAACACAATCATCGCCGAATTCCTTGTACAAATGCAGAACAATTTCCTCGTCTGTATTTCCGGCAGCGGGGCGTCCTGTCTGCTCAAGTTCACGTCTCAAATCTGTTTTATTATATATTTTTCCATTATAAACAATTGCAAGTTCTCCCTCATAAACATTGGATGATGAGCGCCATGCCTGGACATCCATATTGCTCAAACCCTGCAGGAACAGCATTCCGGAAGGATTCACCAGAAAATCGTTTATACCTGAAAATCGGGACGCCATTACATCCCGTATTGCTTGTACATGTTCAGAAACTCCGTTACCTACGTATCCGGCTATACTGCGAATCGACATTTTTACTTTTCCAGGATTTTTTTAAGTTCAATCAGTTCTTTACGCAATTCGGAATCATGGATAAACGGAAGTTCATTAACTGCCTTCTTTAAATTCTCAGGATCTGATGCTCTGTTATAAAGTTTTGCGAGAAACTCATGATGCGCAGGGTTCCAGAATTCTTTTTTTACAACTTCACTTTCCCAATATGATATGGATTCATTAACTTCACCTTTTTCAGCAAGAGCAAGGGCATATACCATACGTGCTTCAGGTTCACCGGGATTAATGTTCAGGGCTAACTGGGAAAAGTGCATCGCACGCTCTATATGCTGCCTGTGTTCCTCCCTGCTGTCAGCATCATAGGCATTCTCCAGAGAACAGAACGCTGCGTATGAGGGGAAATAGTAGTTTTGTGGATACAGTTTGTGAGCATTAAACGCTTTTCGACTTGCTTCTATGCTATTATAAATCTGGGGAACTTCCTTTCTAGATCCCGGAAAAAAGCCGTATTTTACTTTTTTATATGAGATCAGGGCTATTGAAGTTCTGACTGAATAAATAAATCCAAATATTCCACATATAAAAAGGAGACTTGCCAAGACAATGTCTATTTTTACTCGAAATGTTTTAGACCTCGAAGGCATATTCAGTGTTCCAAGATTTTTTAAAACAATCTTGCCATTACTTCAATTATATCACCTGGCATAAGGACAGGGTTTTCAGAAACATTTTTCTTGATTTTGCGTATATCATACTCTGTAGCAATGCCATTCCTGACCAGTTTTACCTTGTTACTTGCGTACGCAGTGACATCTCCAGCGGCAACTATAGCCTGCCAAAGTGTTATACCGTCCTTGTATACAAAGCTTCCCTTCTTTTGAATTTCACCGGTGATAAATATTTCAGGTGTATGTTGCAGGTTAGGCGATACAATAGTTATAATGGGAGCGGAAAATATTTTGTTTTCGACATATGCATTTGCTACCGCCTTTTCCGCCTCTGATGTTGTAAGTTGACCTACTTTAAACTCCCCCAGATGAGGTAATGTAATATTTCCATAAATATCCACAATATCAACTATTTCTACAGGATCTAGAGAACCGGCACGAATTGTCACCTGTGTAGTATCTCCCATCTGCAAGGGACGAAATGCCACCATACTACGATGTGAAACGTTACTTGGAATAGGTGGAACCCATGAAGCAGGATCCATGCTTACAGACTCCTCAAAAAAAGAGTTAAATACGGCGCAACCAGATAAAAACACGCCAAAACACACTGCAAGCAGTAATATTTGATTACATTTTGTTTTCATAGAAGTTTGTTTTGCAAGCATCAGGATTTGCTTTTGCCTCTTCCCGTTCGTTTGCTTCGCCCATCTGAATCATGTGTATAATAGTAGTAATAATACTCGTGCTCATAGTAGTAGGAGGAATAATCGTGCGAAGCATCAACATTATTAAGGACAACCCCCAACAAGTTCCCACCCATGCTTGTAACCATATCTCTGGCACGCTTACATAGCGCTCTCGGATATTTTCTATGTTGCACAACGAGGGCAACACCATCACAAATACGCACAAGCTGTGCAGTATCGCTAACACCCACCATGGGAGGTGCATCCATTATTACACGATCATACCTCTGTCTCGCCTCTTCGAGAATTGCCTTCATCTCGTCAGTATCCATAAGACCATACACACTTGCACTGGCAATACGCCCTGACGGCAGGAAGTCAAGGTTCGGATGCTCTGATTTTACAATAGCTTCATCAAGCGTTGCTTCCCCCACAATAACATTGCTTATACCGATACTATTATCTACATTGAAAATATTGTGCAGGCGTGGACGATGCAGGTCAGAGTCTATAAGCAGCACCTTTTCATCGACCTGTGCACATACGTATGCCAGATTAAATGAGGTCAGAGACTTTCCTTCACCTGCGCTTGCGCTTGTGAAAAGAATAATTTTACCATCCCCGAATTTTGGAGATGACTTTATGTTCATTCTAAGAACGCGATACACCTCTGAGTGTTTAGGCCGGGCATCTGCATCGCTCAAAGTACGCATTCTCTGAGGAATTACCCCAAGCACATTTGAATTTAAATATTTTTCAATATCGTCGACTCCTTTAATTGTTGTATCCAGATACTCAACAAAGAAAGCGAGAACAACACTTAGGAACAGGCCGGCTACAACACTCAGTGTAATATTCAGGGCAAAATTTGGGCTGACAGGAATGGGAGTTTCAGGAGTTTTCGCTTCTTCTACAACCTGTACACTTGTTGTAGGTATTTTTGTAGCTACGCTCTCAAATACAAGTTTTTGTTTTAAAATATCACGACTTGAGCGCATAGCCTCTATATCCTTCTGCGTTTTGTAGAGTTCTAATGATGCTCCTGAGGAAAGTTCCATTTCTTTATTCTTTTCCTCAGCAAGTCTGGCTGCATACATATCATACTCAGCCTGTGCCTGCTCGTAATCAATTTTAAGACCAAGTTTTATTTGTGCTACACGTTCATCAATTCTTGAAGTTATTTCTCGCAGAAGAGTCTGATTCTGGATAACTCCCGGGTGTTGCGACCCCAGACCTGCCTGTTCCTGGACTATCGCCTGCATCTCAAGCTTCTGTTTTTCTGCCAAAAGGGGCTGTAACGAAATATCGCCCATTGTAATACCGAGTGTTCCTGCTGCTTCAGTTGGCGAAAGTTCTACTATTTTCTCATATTTATATTTTTTTATTTCAGATTCACGAAGGGCTCGTGAAGCCTCTTCTGTAAGGCGGGCTATACTGGAGCGTATGGTAGCTGTTCCTGTATCGATATCAGAAAGAAGTGTAATCCCGTGTTTTTCGCGCATTTGGTTTAATTTTTCCTCTGCCGCAAAAATATCACGATTCATTTTTTCTATTTCTGCATTAAGATCACGCAAAGCTTCTTCGGCTGCATTTTTAGAAGCCTGTTGCGACTGCCACTGGAACTCCTCCGCTATCGCATTTGCTATCCGGGCTGCCACCGTTGCCGCCTCTCCATCCTTGGTGTCGGGCTTGTCGAGTCGCACCGAAATTTCTATCAGTTCAGTATCACGCCTGATATTGAGTGAAACTTTGTTTTGAATAAGTTTTACAGTATTATCAAACGTTGTTGCGGCTGTTCTTGTATTTTTCCAACCATATGCCATTCCCAGAATATCATCCAGGCGCTCTCGACGAACCACTGCCTCAATTATTTTTCTGGATTTTATTATTTCGAACTGAGTTTTCAGGAAAATCGGGTCGTAACGATAATATGCCTGTTGGAATACATTTATATCAGGTGTTGCTCCTTGTACCTGAATAAGGGCAGAATCAGAGTATACTCGCGGCATCTGACGTGTAATAACAATACCGGTTATAATCATCATCAAAGAAACAGCAATTACAATTTCCTTGCGGGAAAAAAGAATTTGCCAGTAATCTAGAAAGTGTACCGATTCTTCCTCTTGTTGCCGTAACTGAATAGGTTCGTCGTTGTTCATCGATTTCCTTTAAAATGAAATCCGCCGGGTGTTCCCGGCGGGTTTAGTTATGTACCAGCAGTGGTTACAAAGATGCGCCGGAGGTTGCCGGGCGAAGTTACAGAAACCTGTATGTTGCTGAGATGCCAACCACGTTTTCAGAATAGCTTGAATCAACATCTGAATCCATATCTTCATAGGAATAAAATCCTGAGACAACAAAATTATCTGTCACGTCGTATTGAGCGGACAAACGTATCCAAATGCTGTCTCTATCAAGTTTTTTACCTTCATACTTATCTTTGTAGTATGAGTAGCTGAAAGCATCCGGATCAATATCAAACCTGCCATATCTTCTCGTACGATATTCAACGTCAGCTGCCAGCTTCAGATCCCCCTGCTTGCCAAAACGACGTCCTATATTACCGAATAAGGTTAAATTTTTCTGCGAGCTGTAAGGAAAAATATCGGCATATTCCTTGCCATACTTCAGACCAAGCCTGCCGTTCGTACGTTCAAGCTGATGCAATGAAAGCTCCAGCCGGCTGTCTCCCATCATACCGTCACTGTCAAGTTCATCAGCTTCATACCAAATATAGTTGTAACCTGTCCTGCCAAGAAGAACATAGTTGCCATCACCAAGAAAGTCATACGAAGCCTGAACACCCATTGTAATATACTGCACCCCGGCGTCTATTATGTCAGGATATCCACTTGTGTTGAAAGGATCGGCATCCTTGCCATCGCGCGTTCTGTCAAAAGCTGTATACTCAACAAAAAGACCGTATGAAATGTTACGATTCATTTTATGCATCAGTTCAGCCAAGAGAGAATACTCGTCTTCATCTCCACGATCTGCCGCATAATCTTTTTCATAACGTTTGATTCTCCACAAACCGGACAGGGCGAATGTATCGTCCGCAGTCAACTGTGTGTGAATGGAAGGACGCAAGAGATTCTCATAGTAATCATCTTTTTGTGTTTCAGGCATACATCTGCACGTTTTGTGGTCGTGGTCGTAATACCAGTCTTTTTCCCCATTCCAAATGTAAAGATCGCTGAGCCTGAAAATGGTCATCGGGGCAATATTAAACTCTATATCACCTTTTGCTGAATGAAGCCACTCTCTCTTCTCTCCTCCATGACGGGGATTATCATGATATGTGAAAGAGGGACTATATTCAAAATAGTACTTGAAACGCTCAGAAGTCCTTTTATCAAACGATATTCTAGGTGCTATACGCAGGACAGTGTCTTTTTCCTTCTTGACCCGCTCACACTGAATCTCGTATCCATCCGGTATCCTGTCGCGGTTATCTGTACGTTTCGCACTTACAGACAAACTGACCCCCAACGGCTCCAAAACAGTACCTCCGCCAAAGGCGACAATCGATACAGATGTAATAGAAAATAACACCACAAAAAGTGTCAAACGTTTTTTAAATAGCCAAATCTTCATATTATTTCTCCGGAAGAGTTAAAAATACCTCTATGACTCCGATCAGCAAAAGGATACTTTAAAAGCCCTACCATAGTCAATCACAAAAAATCTATAGAATACGTAAATTTACGAGACAATTCTTGCCAATATTTAAAAGTGTTATAAAACTAGTTTTATACCTCATTGGCTCAGGCATTCATTTTCCCCATAGCCAAATCAAGACGCATGTTTTCGTTCGATACGGCGAGTGCGTCAAGCAATTCATCCATTTGCCCTTCCATTATGCGATCCAGGCTGTAAAGCGTCATATTTATACGATGGTCAGTAAGGCGGTTTTGCGGGAAGTTGTAAGTTCTCATCCTGCCGCTTCTATCTCCTGAACCTATCATTATACGGCGTGCACTTCCCATCTTCCTCTCTTCTTCTTCCCTTCTCACATCAAGTAGCCGGGATCTTAGGGCTGCCATGCATTTTTCCCTGTTCTGGTGTTGTGAGCGCTCTTCCTGACTTTGCACGACTATACCCGTGGGAAGATGGGTTATCCTTACTGCAGAGTCTGTCTTGTTTACGTGCTGCCCTCCGGCACCACCGGCACGGAACGTATCTATACGCAAATCCTGAGTATCGATAACAAGTTCATCATCTTCATCCGCCTGGGGAAAAACAGCCACAGTTGCCGCCGACGTATGCACTCGTCCCTGGGATTCCGTTTCCGGAACACGTTGAACCCTGTGCCCTCCACCTTCATAGCGAAGTACAGCATACGAACCTGCCCCTTCAACAAGAAAAACAATTTCCTTATATCCCCCCATAACGCCGGAGCTTACATCAACCGGGGTTATTTTCCAGCCGCGCACCTCAGCATAACGGGAATACATCCGAAACAAATCACCAGCGAATATGGCTGCCTCATCCCCGCCCGTACCGGCGCGTATCTCAATCATTGCATTTCTCTGCAAATCAGGATCCGGCGGCAAAAGAGCAGACGCAAGCTCCCGTTCTGCTTTCGGCAGAATTTCTTCCAGTTCAGCCAGTTCTGCCTCAGCAAGCTCACGGAAATCCTCGTCAGACTCAGGGCTTGAGATTATCTTTTTCGCCTCATCTATTGATTCGACAAGTTTAAAGTACTTTGTGGCACTCTCTTCCAGCTTTTTAAGCGATGAATGCTCAAACATGAGAGTCCTATAGCGTTTCTGTTGCGTAGAAACTACCGGATCAGCCAGCTCCTGCTCAACAGTATGGAGCCTGACCAGTATTTTTTCTACTTGATCTTTTTTAATCATATATCGAACGCTTTACCCGCAAACAGTCGATTTTACAACCATCTGCAGAAAACATATAATCAGCAAGAGAATTCTCGACAATTTAATGAGACTGCCTCACGAGAACATATGCCGGGATGCTATTTCACATCCCGGCGATTGGAAAAACATTTTATTTTTTCTGAGCAGCCTTCGCACCATAGCGGCGGTTGAACGAGTCGATTCGACCCTCAGTATCAATAAATGTCTGCTGCCCAGTATAATATGGATGACATGCAGAACATGTGTTAACCTGCATATTCTTTACTGTGGAATTAGTTTCAAGCACATTTCCACATGAACACGTTACTGTTGCAGTACCGTAATTTGGGTGTATACCTTTTCTCATCTTGAAATTCCTTTATTCAATTGCTGCTTTAGCCTGCTCTACCAGAGAAGCAAAGCCCGCCGGATCTAAAATGGCAATTTCCGAAAGGGCTTTACGATTAAGCGTTACGCCTGCTTTCGTCAGCCCCTCAATGAAGCGGCTGTAGGTGATACCATTAGCACGTGCCGCTGCATTTATGCGCACAATCCACAGTCTGCGGAAATCGCGCTTGCGCAATTTGCGATGAACAGTTGCCATAACCATGGCGCGATCTACTGCCTCTGTGCCTGGCGAAAACGTTTGCTGCGACCGCCGTAAAAACCTTTTGCCATATCCAAACGACGGCGGCGACGTTTCCTCGTGGCTGGTGAATTCGTTGCTCTTGACATTTCTTAAATCTCCTTGTTTAAACCTTAAAATATTATATCTTCTGCAAACACTCTACGATGAGAGCAGCTTTTTAACTCGTTTCTGCTCCGGTGCCGAGAGAGTCGCAGTTCCACGGAGATTGCGTTTACGTTTTCTTGTCTTGCTACTTGCAAGATGGCGCTTAGCCGCCTGCGCGGCAAGTACTTTGCCTGTCGCCGTTATTTTACATCGTTTTGCCGATGATTTGTGTGTTTTCTTTTTTGGCATTTTATAACCCCGTTTATGAATGAGAGGCGTTTTCAAACTCCCTATTCTGTTATTACTTTATATCCGTGAACTTCTGCACAACTTTCTGATCCTGGCTCTCGCAATACCGCTCCTTATCCTTTTATCCGCTGTTCGCTTCCTAAACGCACGGAGTACGGCGTTCGCCGGATTATATTTTAACCCGGCCGGCTGCAGGGAAGAACAAGTTTCGGCATCACCAAAAAGCTGGTGGAGCGGATGAGATTCGAACTCACGGCCCCTACGTTGCGAACGTAATGCTCTACCAACTGAGCTACCGCCCCAGCGTCAGTGACACGCAAAAACGGGGGATAAGTTACCATTTTCACAAAATGATCTCAAGAATAATTTTCGTAATTGCTACTTCACAATAAATAGTGTCAATTGCGGTTTTACAACTATTTTTCCAGTTCCAGTGAAAATGTCAGGGTGGGAGGCAGCATCAAATGTTCCCGAGGTGTATACCTGTCCGTCCAACGTAAGCCGCCCTATTGTCAATTGCCCGCTATAATCGAGTTCTACAGCCGAATCTCCTGAAATCGTTATGCGAAGATCATCAGAAATAAGATTTTCAACGGAACCTGATAACCCTGTGCCTTCAACACGTACCATATCAATAAGAGCGCACGGATCACTGCTGTCCCCGCCATCACCCTGGAAGTGAAGAGTATGCTCTCCCGGAGTCAGCACTCCTATTTCAAGAGCGTTTTCAACCCATTCTTTACTGTCAACTGTCACCCGTCCGATAAATTCATCGTCCACCGTGATGTCCAGTGGCTCATTTAAATACCACGTGCCTCCATAATGTCGTGAATTACTTAGGAAATAAAGGGTATACGAAACTTCCTCAGGTACTGTGAACGTGCAAAACATCGAACCCTTGCGTCCGATCATTGCTGTCTGCACACCATCTGGTGCCAGGGTGGCATTGTTGGAAGAAAAATAGCTGCCATTTCGCTGATACCCTGCAAACCGGTTCCCGTTTACAAACGTCCAGCCTGCGCAACCTGTTGCTGCTGTGCCACGTTTATCCATTGAGGAAACAGGTGTTGAAGGCAAAAGAGGAGAAGATTCAAAACTCGGACAAGGTACATCGCCCTGAACAATGCTGGTTGTACCTGATATTTTAAAAACCCCTTCAGCTACACGTATATGACCCGATACAGCAGGATCATCTGATTCATCGGGACAACTCAACACCATATTCCCCGAGCCCGTCTTTATAAAATCTCCTTCTATACCGGAGACAAACAAATCTCCGCCCTCTACTGATATTACAACCGGAGTTCCCGAAATATTTCCTGAAAGCAAGCCGATATTCTGCGACTCATCTTTCGGAACATTGAACTCTACTGTTCCACCGACAATTGCCAGATGCTCCAGGTCAATACCACCTGAAAAAACAAGCGTTCCGCTTCCGGTTTTTTTGAGCGTATTACCGCACTCAAGCGAAGCTTCAAATAAAACTGACAAAGCAGACGCAACGTCTATTGTCGAATTGTATCCGGAAAATCTTATTACGCCATTTGTAAAAATTCTGTGAGCTCCATCTATAAGGAGCGATTCCAATTGGGCTGAAGTTCCATCCAGATCAATCGTTTGAGTAAAAGCCAAATCGTTAGTCACCAGTGCCTGACCAAATGTTATAAGATCGGAACTCCAGTTCGCTGTTTCATCCCAATAAGCGTGCTCATCTGCACCAACCCAGGTGGATTCAGCAAAAACCAGAGCATTACCCTCAGCCAGAACACTGCGGGCATATGTTGCATATAACCCGCGAGGATCGTTGGCGTAAGCTTCCAGAACTGCCTTTGCGCTGGAGTTCTCATTATCTCCAAGGCGATACAGCGCCCTCGCTATTGTCAGTTCCTTCAAACAGAAATTACGCTCTTTATCAGCTTCCGTATTGGAATAGGCATAGATTGCCTGTGGAGGACTGTCCGGTGCCACCGAATAATCGCGCAGTTCTTCAAGAAGTCCTGAAAGAGACTGCACAGATGTATAGGCTCCAAGATTTTCAAGGGAAAGGGAAACAGACCTCTGATGTGAGAAAGTGCTTTCTTTGCTTAAAAGCTCAGCCTTTTCCTGTATGGCAGAACGTGCATTGCGATTACCTGTGCGACCCGCTCCTATTATGTAGCCGTCAAGTGTACTTACTGATCTGCCGAACTGTCCCATACCTTTGTAATTCCACCCCGTATCCCAAACTCCCATTCCCGAGATAGTTGCTGAAAGAACATCTCCCGCAGACTCTTGCCCCAGGAGTCCCAGAACGGCGGCGGAAGCGATTTTCTTCTCCTGATCCGTTGTTGATTCCATCTGGGAATTAAGAAGCGGAATTGCAATATTTGTATCAGCAAGTATGGCAGGCAGTGTGGCATAAGAACCCGAAAGATTAAGAACAGCATTTGATACTGCCTGAGCACTGACAGGGAACGATTCTGTAGAATCGGCCTGCTGCTGCGTAAGAATCCCCTTGCTGACAAGGTGAGCCTGCAAGTCTTCTATATTTATATCTCGAACGTTTATTCCAGCGTTCGCTGCCATGGCTGCCGCATATCCTGCCGCATAACCCTGATTCTGGACATCCGGCTGCATGCGCAGAATAGGCATGGAATCACGATGTGCACTTACCCCCAACCCTGTAACAAGCACACCATTCAACATCTCCGGCAGCAGTGCCCGAAATGGAACATTAGCATTTATTGCCACACCTTTTCCGGGGTTATACAAAAAGAAAACGTCATCTATCGTAAACCCGTGCGTATCAAAATCACTTCTGGAAACTACAATTGTATCATCATAAGTCCTCGCATTGAGGATATCGATGGGGTTAATCGTGAAAGCTCCCTTTACACGATGCCTTTCCCTGCTTGCAGGATTCCGCCCTACGTCCCATGTCGTTGATGAAAGGCTGGCATTAACACGCCTGAAAGTGTACGTCAGATCAGTCGGGTCCATATCATTAACAAAGAAAAGATCACTGTTCTGATAGCTGTTCCCCAAGCTGTTTATTGCCCAGCCACAGCCCTGCACTGCGAGCTCATCAGAATTTATAAACGTTACAGGAGCGCCGGCAGCCTGAATTATCTCAGAATTCCCTGTGGAGTCTACAATTGTATGCGCCTTGATGATACCGCGCGTTCCATCAGGAAGAACAACAACAGCACCCTTTACAGAACCATTTTCCAGCAGCACACCGTTTGCCAGGGTGCCGTAAAGAATCCTGGCTCCTGCTGTTCGGGCAGCAGAGCGGAACCACTCCGACTTGGCAGTGTATAAAGCAGACCCCTTTGATTACCAACCGGGATCAATATCATTTTTAGTGAACCCCACATTATTGCCGTACCAGTAAACACCTATACGCCCGTCCGTCATTACACCGCCCATCGTGTAAAGAATATCAACGACTATTGTCTCGGCACCTGCGCGGGCAGCAGCTATGGCAGCAGGAGCGCCTGCCGTACCGGCACCCACAACCAGGACATCACAAGTGTCGATAACAGGAACATCACAGGCACCCTCAGAAATATAACCCAAATTATCTTTTGAGGCAAAACCATCAAGAATCTCCCCTATCTCACAAGATGCCTGACCCGACTGAGCCGCAGCAGGCACAGAAAGTTCTTCCAAATCAATATCGCCTCTCGCCAGGGCATCCGCTGCTGCCGCCTCTCCTATTATATCAGCCATTGCCAGAGCACGCCCCGGATTCAACATTGCGCCGGCTACACCGCGTGAAATATCAGCATGTGCAGACAACACGTACATAAACGGTACACCTGCCGGACGAAAGGCATCTATTTTGAGTGCTTCTGCATCCGTCCACATCTCCGACTCATCGCTATCTGCGCTTACGATCGTATCCGAAGGTAACCATACCAGGCGATCAGCCTGATCTATACATGTTGATGTCCACGTCAAGTCGCGTGCCGTCTGCTCAACCTCAAGTATTTCTTCAATACTTCCTGTGGCCATATAATTTGTAAAAGTGCAACGGAAAAGCCTGCCCGTTATTACAGACTGCATTCCCGCAGGAGAGCTTACACCGGAAATAGAAGTAAGAAAAAGTCGATCAGTCACTGCAGAGACAGTCATTCCCGGAGCAGAAGGTGCATCTTCACTGTCGGCTATAACCATACGGCTGAACACGTAGTCCCCTGCTACAAACGGACGCATTGCGGCGCCGGCGCATTGCGCCACAACAGCGTTCTCGGTGCAATCTATTATCAATTTAGCAGCGACGGCTTGTCGTCCTGAGCGGTTTGCTATAATCACCCCTGCCGGATCGCCGGCTGAATCACGCAACACATCTGTTGCAACAGCCGCAGAAAGAATGCGAACTCCCGCTTCATCCAAAGCTTTCTGAAGAGCCTTTTTAACAGCAAAGGGTGTCAAATCAGCTCCGGTTGTAACGAGCGGATCTGACTCATCGCTTATAAAAACAATTTCATCCAGCAGTTGGCGTTGCGTTCCCGAAGGCAGTTCCAGCTTAAGACGCACATGAGTAGCACGTACATCGCTTGCAGGAACTACATGGCATACCATAAGCCAGTCATTATCAGAACTGCTTGCTCTTACCATCTGCTCTACTGTGGTATTAATGTCAACATCCTGCTAGGTTTCACCATCAAGACTCATTTCCAGCGAACTGACCGCAGTGTTAAAGGGTTTTTCCCCCGAGAATCGTTTGTAGTAATACAGATCAAGTTGATTTATTGTCCCGGCTTCCGGGAAATCTACCGTTATAGTGACATCTGACTGGAACTCCACGCTACCTGTAACAGAACTGGCAACGACGCCATTCTTCAGCACCGTACGCTCAGGATCCGGGTGCAGGTTTGCAGGCTCGGTATCATAAATATAATCAAAAGCCGTTCTGACATTAAAGATGGATGTCACCAGCCAATGTTCCAGAATTTCAGGAACAACCTCAGGATACAGTTCTCGTGTTCCGGCAATATCATCCCCAAGTCCAATCCTTGGAGTTATAAGCAAAACATCCTCCACTCCATTTGTTTTTGCCGAAACAGCCGCAGCTACAGCTGCTGAGCTGCCCCCTATCACAACAACATCAGCGGCATCAACGAGAGGGATATTTCTCGCCGACTGAACAATTGTTTCTGCCCTTACTGCAAGACTGGCTACCGACAGCACCAGAGCCGCAAAAAGTTTTATTAGTTTCAGCATCTTCGTCTCCTGTTTTCATGATTGTCCGACAAACCACACCTTTGCGGAATTCCACAAAACTGTAACAACGCTAACTTGTGGACTTTTGAATACTTTTAGATAGGACGGAGCAACTCCACGCCACCCATATATGCACGAAGCACCTCGGGAACGACAACACTGCCGTCAGCTCTCTGGAATTGTTCCACAATAGCGGGCATCAGGCGGCTCGTGGCAAGTCCGGATCCATTCAAAGTATGCAGAAACTCCACTTTTCGCGTTTCATCTCTGCGAAAACGCATATTTCCACGTCGCGCCTGATAATCCACAGCGTTCGATACTGATGAACATTCCTTGTACTCGCCCATGCTCGGCAGCCATAGTTCTATATCATACGTAGTTGCCATTGATGCAGAACAATCTCCGGCGGCGAGTTTGCTCAAGCGATAATGCAACCCGAGTCCTTCAACAAGACTGCATGCTTTTCCAATAAGCTCCTCTAGCATTGCATCACTGTCTTCAGGCTTCGTAAAGCTGAACATTTCAACTTTATTGAATTGGTGTCCCCGCACCATGCCGCGCTCACTTGCCCGATAAGCCCCCGCCTCCCGCCTGTAACACGGGGTATAGGCAAAAAGTCGTTTCGGCAGCTCCGATTCAGATAAAATTTCATCCCTGTAAAGGTTCACCAGCGCTGTTTCCGCTGTTGGCAACAGGAAGCGAAATCCCTGCTCCGCAAGCTTGAAAACATCTTCTTCAAATTTTGGAAACTGGCCTGCCGTCAAACCGCATTCATAATTGAGCAAATGTGGTGGCAGGGTGAACACATAGCCACTTTTAAGATGCTCGGAGATAAAGTAATTAAGCAACGCCCATTCCATGAGCGCGCCCATACCTGTATAAAGCCAGAATCCCGACCCACCCATCTTTACACCGCGCTCGTAGTCAATCAGACCTAGGGATACGCATAAATCAACATGATTCTTTGGCTCAAACCCATCAAGCTCCGGTTTGGAGCCCCATATTTTTACAACTTCATTATTTTCCTTGCCGCCCTTTGCAACTCCTGGTGCCGGCAGGTTCGGCAGACCGACAAGAGCTTCATTCTGGCTTTTCTCGACCTCTACAAGCTGCTTTTCCAATGCGGCAATTTCATCCCCCAGTTCACGCATGGCCTCCTAGATATGCGCTGTATCTTCACCTGCCCTTTTGAGCTGCCCGATTTCTTTGGATACAGAATTACGGCGACTCTTCCGTTCCTCCACCTCACCAAGCAGTTCACGACGTCGCACGTCGAATGCGAGAATTTCGTCTACAATTCTCCCATCAACATCGCGTTTCTCCAGTCCGGCTTTAACCTGGTCAGGATTCTCGCGTAATAATCTTATGTCAAGCATGTCATGTAATCCCGGTTTAAATTTTAGACGCCCGAATATGCGCTGAAACCACCATCAACCGGTATAACTGTACCGGTCACAAAAGATGAACTTTTATCATCGGCAAGCCACAGCAATGCTCCTATCAGCTCCTCCGGAGATCCGAAGCGGGAAAGAGGCGTGTTCGACAGCACCTTTCCTCCGCGCTCAGTCGGCGTACCATCGGGATTCATCATTAATGCACGATTCTGATCTGTCACAAAAAATCCGGGAGCAATAGCGTTAACGCGAACTCCCGCCTTCGACATATGTACGGCAAGCCACTGTGTAAAGTTGCTTACAGCCGCCTTGGCACCGCTATAAGCCGGAATTTTCGTAAGCGGGGTGAACGCATTCATCGAAGAAACATTAATTACAACTCCTGAACCTTTCTGCACCATTGTCTTTAGAAACACTTGTGTGGGAAGCAGGGTTCCAAGAAAATTTAAATTAAAAACAAACTGTACACCTTCAGGATCGAGATCAAAGAAAGTTGTTATATTCGGATCTATTGCTGACAGATCTTCCGGAAACAGGTATTCTTTCGTTGTTGTACCTTTCGGATGATTGCCACCGGCTCCGTTAATCAGGATATCTATCCCGCCAAACTCTGATACAATCTCTTTTTCCACCTCTTCAAGTCTGTCACGATCCATAACATCACAGGAAAAGCCTTTTGCAACACCGCCCTCGGACATAATTTCCGCTGCAATTTTTTCGACAGATTCTGCGCGCCGTGCCATCACCGCAACACTTGCCCCACAAGCGGCAAGCGCCTTTGCCATAACGCTGCATAATACACCGCTACCGCCCGTCACAACTGCTGTTTTTCCATTTAGATCAACCTTGAAAGGTAATTTCATTTTGTATGCTCCATATTATTTTGCAGGTATGAGCAGTTTTTGCCCTACCCTTATCAAAGACGCATCTTTGATTTTGTTTTCTCGCATAATTTCAGCCATAGTTACTTCATACACCCGTGCTATTTCAGAAAGCGTCTGACCGCTCTGTACTTCATGCTCATAAAATTTTCCTGAGCCTGAACTGCCGGAAGATGTCCGCTGGCGCTGAACATTTGCAACCGATGTGCTTATATTGCGATTTACTTCTGCCATTATCGAGCGGCGCTGCTCCTCAAGTAGCTTGCTG
>JAAZFF010000242.1 GCA_012511845.1 Lentisphaerota bacterium | reverse complement strand
TCGATAATTGGGAGGTTTGAAATTTCAACCGGTGAATCTGCAAGCAGGGATGCCGCAATCATCGGCAATGCGGCATTTTTATTACCTGGTGTAATGTGTAAACCGGAAAGTGGTACGCCGCCTTCGATTATAAATTCAGACATTTTATTCTTGCTCCAGTCCGCAAATTGAAAAGATAAGAGGGTCTTTCTCTCTTATTTCATCGGGTGTAAGATCTACAAGTTCGTGAGGAAAAACAAGCCAGGTATCAGTTTCTTTAAGATAATATTCCGGGGTAAAGTCGGTTATATTGTGCTCAGGCCTGTAATACAGGGTTGCCACACGTACATTATCAGTTAATTCAACAAGTTCTTCACGAATTGCCCTTACAGTAGCACCGGAATCAAAAATATCATCAACAATGAGAACTTTTGTTTCGGAGTCTACTATTTCAGTAATGCTTTTAATATTATCAATTGATGGCTCACACCGCTCACCGATGGCAGTATAAGAACATACCTTCAAGCTGGTATGATAGCACTTAACTCCCTTGAAAGCTAAAAACTCATGTATTGCTATACCGATAGGCGTTCCGCCCCGCCACAGGGCGACGAGTACATCAGGTAAAAATCCTGAATCATAAATGAGACGCGCCAACGTAAAACTGTCACGCAACATCTCATTGGAATCAAGATAGATTTTGTCGCCCAACTGATAAACCTCCAGGTAAAGTTAAATCACTCTTTTAATTGAACAGAAAATCATTCCGCCACATCATCCTGCTTCGCATTTTCAGGCGTCACATTCTTGGCGCGCATCTTGATATGCAGTTCTCTTAACTGTTTTTCAGAAACAGAAGCCGGTGCACTCATCATAAGGTCCTGCGCCCTCTGGTTCATCGGGAAAGTAATTACCTCGCGTATATTGTCTGCGCCGGCAATAAGCATTACCATGCGGTCAACGCCCGGCGCTATGCCGCCGTGTGGAGGAGCACCATACTTGAATGCGTTCGAGAGAGCCGGAAATTGGTCATAAACATCATTTTCATCATATCCTGCAATCTCAAATGCCTTAACCATTATATCAGTACGGTGATTTCTTATAGCACCGGAGGACAGCTCCACACCATTACAAACAACATCATACTGATACGCTAATATATCGAGAGGATCCTTTTCTAGCAGAGCTTCCATCCCCCCCTGCGGCATTGAGAACGGGTTGTGAGAGAAAATTATATCTCCCGTCTCTTCATCACGCTCAAACATGGGGAAATCCACAATCCAGCAAAAACGGAATGTGCCCTTTTCGATAATGTCAAGGTCACGACCCAGTTTAAGACGTATTTCAGAAGCTATCCTTGCGGCAGCATCAGGAGCGTCGCACATGAAGAACATAACATCTCCATCCTCCATCCCGCCACGACCGGCAAGCTCAGCCAGTTCCTCCTCACTCATAAACTTGGCAATCGGTCCCCTGATTCTGTCTGTGTCCCAAACAAGATACCCGAGCCCCTTGGCACCAATTTCCTTGGCATACGACTCCAATCTGTCGAAAAAGCTGCGCGGTCTTCCCTTAATGTTCTTGACAGGTATGGCACGGACGACAGCACCGTTTGCAACAGCTTTTGCAAACGCCCCAAATCCAGAATTCAGGAACACATCAGAAACATCACACATCTCAATGGGAATGCGTAAATCAGGCTTGTCGGTACCATATTTCAACATCGCTTCCCTGTATGGAATTCTGATAAATGGAGTATCGGAAACTTTATCAGTGCTGAATTCCTTAAAAGTATCATGCAGCACTTCCTCTACAACTGCAAATACGTCTTCCTGCGTTGCAAAAGACATCTCTATATCGAGCTGATAAAACTCCCCTGGTGAGCGATCTGCCCTTGCGTCCTCATCACGGAAACACGGCGCAATCTGGAAATATTTGTCAAAACCAGCAACCATCAACAGCTGTTTGAAAATTTGCGGTGCCTGGGGAAGCGCGTAAAACTTGCCGGGATGAAGTCGGCTGGGAACGAGATAATCGCGTGCGCCTTCCGGTGAACTTGAAGTTAAAATCGGTGTTTGAAACTCATTAAATCCAAGTGACTCCATCTTTTTGCGTAAAAAAGCTATAACCCTGGAACGCAGCATAATATTGCGATGAAGACTTTCGCGTCTCAGGTCCAGGTAGCGGTACTTAAGTCTCAACTCTTCAGGTCCTACATCCTCGCTTTCTCCTGCCAGATAAATCGGAGTAATTTGAGATTCTGATTCAAAAATTATGTTCTCGGCAACAATCTCAATTTCACCTGTTACGATATCGGGATTAATCATATTGGGTTCACGTGCCACCACCTTGCCTGTAACGGTGAGGACGCTCTCCAGCCGTACTTCAGAGCATTTTTCAAAAAATGGAGTTTCCGGATTTACAATAACCTGAGTCCTTCCATAATGGTCTCTCAGATCAATAAAAAGAATTCCTCCATGGTCTCTTTTATGGTAAACCCATCCGGAAATCCGTACATTCTGTTCGGCATGTTCCAGGCGGAGTTCATTACAGGTGTGGGTTCGATATGGATGCATTGTAATAGCCTTGTATATATTAAAATAAGAGCCTCCATGCTCGCATGAAAGCAGACAGGAAAACTACCACCAAACAGGTATAAATGTCAAGAACTAAGAACGCAAAACCAGTAATTCAAATTATGAGAACGTTATCGGAATCGCTATCGCTATCGGAATCGAAAATAACGATAAAATCAAAGAAATCGGAATCGAAAACGATCCAGACACTGAAAATATACGTAATCTGGTATTAGAAGTACTGAATGTTATGTGTCAAGATTGACCTCTACAGCAGTTCACCAGTATAATAGGCATCATGAACAAGGATTCCAATAACTCTAAAACAGTAAAATCAGCTGACAATATAGAACAGACAGGTAATGGCAAACGTAAAAAGCCAGGAAAGTTGCTGCTTTTTATAAGGAGTTTTCTGTTACTGTTAATTCTTACTGTTGTACTGGTTGCTGCTTTCATCGTATCTCTTCCCTATATGTTGTCATCCAATCAGGCACGCAGGATTGCAGTATCTAAAATCAATTCGAAAGTACCTGATGTATCGGTAACAATTGATAACTGGAAGTGGAGGTGGAGAAGTCCATGTATTGTTGAAGGCATCACATTCAGTCAAGGCGAACAGCAAGCTGAATACAATATCGCTACAATTACAATATCAGAGGGAATTTTGTCATGGCTCGGATCATGCTAGGATTTCGGAACAATATATATCTACAACCCCAGCGCCAAGCTTAAATCCTCAAAAGCACCCACACCTTCGAAAGTGTGTGTTAAAAGATAGGTTGAAGAAAATACTATACATCAGGAGG
>JAAZFF010000241.1 GCA_012511845.1 Lentisphaerota bacterium | reverse complement strand
CTTTCCCAAGCTGTCCGTTATTATGCGGCGGTTTACGGAGAAACACGCCCTACCTTGCTAAGCAACCACATAGCATGCGGGACAGACAGGAATGTCTGTGCTACAGTTTGCCGCTCATGAGAAAACTACCCACTGTCCACTAATCACTGCTCGGCTTGCCGGGCTTTGCACTATCTGCCGGATACATGCCGCGGTTCCAAGTCATTAGCGGCTTCGCCTTCTTCAACTTTAGCGTTCAATGTTGTTACGACCGTTACGTTTGGTATGCCCTGCAGGACGAGGAAATTCCTCAAGTCAGCAAGCTGGGATCGAGTGGCACCGCCCTTTGCTTTTAATATGACGGCTCGTCCCTCATGGGCACGCTCTTCCTTTTTCAGGCGTTTTGACAGTCTGCCTTTATCAATGGGATTTCCGTATAGTGTAACAGTTCCATCTTTGTAGACGCCAATTTCAACCCCATGTCTTCCGCTTTTTGCCGAGTCGTTAACACGAGATGTCGTAGTAGTAACACAGCCGCTTGACAAAGATATTAACAACAGAAGCAGAAGAGATTTTTTTGAAATCAAATTCATATATAGGGCTTTACGGTGTGTCGCTGTCAGGCTGGCTGCTAGCGTTTAAATGCCAGGACAACTACGCCTGCTGCTACCATGGCAATGCCTGCCCACTCACGCAGATTCGGACGTTCGCCAAGAAAAAGGAACGCAAAAAGTGCTACGAGTACAAGACTCATTTTATCAACGGGTGCAACCTTCGAAGCATCTCCCATCTGGAGAGCCCTGAAGTAGCAAAGCCACGACGCTCCGGTAGCCAATCCGGAAAGAGTGAGGAAAATCCAGGTTTTGCGTGAAAGCTCAAATGGATTTGACCACTTGCCTGTAGACCACACGAAAAGCGACAGTACTATAATAATTACAGCTGTTCGAATCAGTGTTGCCAGATCTGAGTCAACCTTTCTGATGCCGATTTTAGCAAAAATAGCTGTGAGAGCTGCAAATACAGCTGACATCGCTGCCCAAAAAAACCAGTTTGCATTTGTTTTCATGCCGGGATCATAGCATTTTGCTGGATGTCTTTCAACTATATGAGATTGCTCATGTATCTGTGATATGCTAACATGCATTTCAGCTAATAAGGGTTAAGAAAGGTGTGGCTCACAGAGGTTGTCAGTGCGGGAAATTTATTGATAGTCACGCTTATCTTGCCGGAGGCAGGTAGCTGATAAAAGCTCGACTTTATCCAGGAAGAGACGGAAATTACAGGTTAAGAATTTAATGATAGTTTTGTATGGCAAAAGAAATTAAGATCAAGGCGATTACAATTGATGGTAATGGTCGCCTGCCTCTAGGTTTTAAAATAGGCAACCAGAAGGTTAAAAGTTTCATATCGAGCGATTCAATCGGAGATCGCTATTCGATTTTCTTCGGAACTACGAACAGGTTGTACGATATTAATATTTCGCGTGGTGGACCATTTGAGTTTTCATATGAAGACTACGAGAATATTTTAAAAAGGTGTTCATCGCTGGATCATCCGTGCCTCATATCTTATTACGCTTGCGGCGATGACGATGGCATAATATGGTTAAGATCCGAGCATGTCAAGGGAGCTTCTTTTTTTGAAACAGAAATTGTTGAAGAAGTTACGGAAAGTGATGGCGTGGAAGAAACGGAGATTTGTTTCCCAACTCTTGCTATGCTTTTGAAGGCGTCAAACGGCAAAATTGCAGCAAAAGACGGCTGTATAATAATTGGTGATTTAATTGAGGCTGTCGCATTTCTTCACGCCAACTCTGCATACGCCGCAGATATAAACCAGAAAACTATCTTTTTGGATACTGTCAGAGGTCATCATACACTGATTGCGCGCTTGCGCTTTTATAACTGGCCTAAAAAAGCTGATGCGGAACTTATAAGAAAAGACCTCGAACAGGTTGGGAAATTGATTGAATTACTAGTGTCTGAAAAAGGATACGGGTACGGCTCTCAACTGAAAAGAAATCTATTGCAGCTTTCGAGTGACATGCAAGCGTCTGCTGATGGTTTTACAGGTGCAGATTTTCTGGAAAGAAGCAATTTAATTTTAAAACAGGGTGGCAAGCCGCGTGTAAATCGGAAGAAAGATGATACTGTGGCTAGTCCCGAGCCTGAAGTTGAAAACAAGGTACCTGTACGTTCTGAAAGCAGCCACTCAAAAAGAAGAAACAAGTCACGCTCATCAAGGCAAGGCTCGAATGTTGTACGCCGCCGACGCAGCAGCAGCAAGAGCCGTAAAAAAAACAAATATGCTACCTTGTCAACAGAACGGGGAAAACAGGTGCTGGCAGTTCTTGTAATGTTGTCACTCTTCATCCTTATTGTCGGTATAGCCTTTGGTGTCCATGCGGGACTTAGATATTTGGAGCAAAGGCGTCACATTATGGCAAGTCTCAATCAGCCCGGCAGTTACTCTTCCATTTCAATTATGGAAGATGAGGTGGACAGGGTATCCGGAAGTAAACGACGTTCAATTGAGGAGCTGACGACTTCTGAGCTCCTTACAGCCGCCGCAGGGGGCGACTGTGTTGCGGCTGCGCGCTTATGCATCGAAAAAATGTTCAAGGTTCCCGGAGACCTGAATGCGTTATTGCAAGCACGTGAAACGCTGAAACCATTAAGTAGCGAACTGAAAGCCAGGGCAGAAGGAGAATCTTCTGCGGCATACTGGCGTGCATGTGCTATACTGACCGGTGTTTTAGACGACGACTCTGCTTCCGCCATTGAAAACCTGGAATTTGCTGCTACGCTGGAGCACCGACTTGCAATGGACGCCCTCGGCGATTTGCTTGCTGCAAATCCTGAACGCCCCGATCCTGTTAACGATCGCAGAGCTTTATCGTTATGGCTAAAAGCTGAAGAAAAAATCAGCAACAGCTCTGAGACTGAGCTGTTGGCAGACAAGATTATGTTTTTTGTGCGCCAGGGTCGCGGGTTTAACAAGGGAGATTTGACGCCAATCGAGTTTGTCAGAAAAATTGCATCAGCAGGCAATCCGAAAGCCGCTCTTTTATTGGCAGATGTTTATGAAGAAGGCAGTTTGCTGGAACAGAGCTTGCCTACAACACTGTCCTGGCTCAGAAATGTTGCCGGTAACCTGAATGCGCCTGCACGTTTGCGCTCTGAAGCCCAGCGCAGAATGGCTGAGATGTTTGCCGGAGGGCGCGGTACACCTCCTTCACAGACAGCTGCTTCGACGTGGTATGAACGTGCTGCGGAGTTGGGCGACGTCAAGGCAATGCTCGCATTAGCCGATATTCTTGAAAAAGGAGATGAGGGAAATGGAGTTCGTCCTGAGTATGCCGCCGCCGCCGAATGGCGCGCAAAGGCAGGGCAAGCAACAGTTTTATCAGAGACAGAAAATGTTTTTCCATTTGTAACAATAATCAGAACTTATAAAAAATTATCGCAGAAAAATTAAAATGATATCAGCTTATTTATTCGATCTTGACGGAACTTTGTTGGACACCGAAATTGTATGGGTACATGCAACCAGAAATTATCTTGCTTCAAAGGGGCATGAGGTGTCGCATGAGTTTTGCATGGGTGTTGTTTATGGCAGGGCATGGTTTGATGTATATGCTGATATTGTTCATGCTTTTCCGGAGCTTGAAATGGGACTTCCGGCAATGCAGGACGAAATGGATGAATTTTTCTACAAATTGCGTGATGTTGCAGATATTCGCATTCACGGCTCGATAGAGCTTTTAAAAAGACTTTCGCAAAGCACTCCGTGTTGCATTGTTTCCGGTTCCCCGAGGCCGCATATCGCAGAGGGTATCGAAATTATGGGTATAGAAGACTGCGTATCATTCTATTTGGGGTCATCGGATTACCCGTTTGGAAAACCGCACCCCTCCGGGTTCCTGCTGGCTGCCGAGCGCCTTGGTGTGTCGCCATCCGAGTGTGTTGTCTTTGAGGATTCGGAAGTTGGTATAGCATCAGGCAAAGCGGCAGGCATGAAGGTGGTGGCACTGTCCAGACCCCGCCACCCAAAGCAAAATGTTGCTGCCGCAGATGTGGTGCTGGAAGATTTGGCAGATTTTAAAGAGGATATTTTCAACTAAATGCCTTCAGGTGGAAAGAGTAAACAATACACAGCGTGGATCCTTGCGGGACCAACTGCAACGGGCAAGACAGACGTTTCTCTGGAACTGGCAAGACGTCTGGGCGCAAGTATTCTTTCTGCCGATTCGATGCTGATCTATGACGGCATGGATATTGGAACTGCGAAGCCGACCCTGAAGGAAAGGGGGAGCGTATCGATGTACGGCATTGATCTTGTTTCTCCAGCTGAGCATTTCAGCGTCGGTGCCTGGCTTGAAAACGCCAAAATTGCCTTCGACAGCGAAAAGGAAATTGTTGTCGCCGGTGGTACTGGTCTCTATATAAACGCACTGCTGCGGGGAATCGATACTCCTGCATCGTTGAAAATTCACCGCGAGGAAGCTCGTAGTGTTTTCGAAGATGGCGGCATGGAAGCATTGCGGAAAAAAATAGAACAGTTGTCGCCGGGGGCAGCGGAATCGCTTCCAGATCCGAATAATCCCCGACGCCTTATGCGTCTTCTTGAGGTGATTTTATCGGGAGGCGATATCCGTCAGATGTTCAGGGGAATAGCTTATACAGAACAGGTTATAGCCGGACTTGACTTCAATCCGCAGATGCTTGCAGCAAGAATAGAAATGCGTATCAACAAAATGTTTGAAAGCGGGCTGCTCGAAGAAGTTGTTTCATTACGGAAAAAATATCCTCAATTTTCAACGACAGCCGCAGGAGGGATTGGCTATGCGGAAGCGATGGCAGTTCTGGATGGAGAGTTGACAAAAGATGCGGCAACTGAAAGAATAGCGGCGCGTACAAGACAGTTGGCAAAACGGCAGAGAACATGGTTCAGACGCCAGCTTAATGTTTCATGGGTTACAGGTCCGAAAAACGAACGTGATGTATCACGGGCAGCGGACGAAGTAATGGAGGTTTGGGAAAGACATGGAAAAACATCTGTATCAATCTGAAAGCAAATCAGGCGAAACACTGAGGGAAGCGACGAAAATAGTGCCGAGTCGTGCGGCAAGATCAAAAAAACTTGATCAGGAAATGGCTAAAAAAGATATGCCGCGGGAAAGGCTTCGTGCAGGCGGTCATCTGGCAGATCATGAGCTTCTGGCGATAATTATAGGCAAGGGAGTAAAGGGCAGCAACGTCATTGATGTGGCAAAAGCAATCATCAAGGATTTTGAAACGTTGAGCAACCTTACAAAAGCCAGCATAGAGGAGTTGAAAAAATACGATGGAATAGGAGAGGTCAAAGCGATAGAAATTTTAGCCGTTCTTGAAATTGCCAAACGCGTTCGTGAGAATCAGCGCGATTCCGATGCGCGCTCTCTCCTGACACATCCGGAAGTTGTAGCGGCAAAAGTTCAGGATTACAAAATGAGTGAGGATACTGAGTCGTTTTTCGTTCTTCCGATTGACAAGAAGTGCCGGCTTTGCGGACCCATGACGGAAGTTACACGTGGAATTCTCGATTCATCGCTTGTCCATCCCAGGGAAGTATTTCGTGTGGCGTTACGCTGGTCGGCAGCATCAATAATAGTGGCACACAATCATCCGTCGGGAGATCCCACCCCATCACGTGAAGACCTAGAAGTAACACGCAAGCTTGTTGAGGCGGGGCGCATCATATCCATACCCCTTACTGACCACGTAATCGTTGGAGATGAGCAGCTTTTCCCGCCGGGATTTTACAGTGTTCGCCGCAACGGTGTCGTTGCTTTTGACTGATGTGAAGCCTGAGGCACCGGGATCGCAGGGCTCTGTACCTGCATCTGCTGTAAAGGCTGAATTTGACACCATGACGCCCCTTGATCGCCTTTTGATCTCGGACACGGGACTCAGGACGTGGTTGTATAATCCTTGAAAATCCGAAATGCAATAACGATTTTTCTAGGATTATTCTTGTTGTCGACGAAATTCACCAGATGGTCCTTTGCCTTTTTATGCAGATTCCATCAACAGTGCACCGAAGCAAGGAGTTCTGAGTTTGGTGGGAAGTTGTGAAATATAATTTTTTTATTGATTGTACAACTGAAAATATGCTAGTTTACTGGTTAATGAAATGTGTAATTTATGGAGAAATCGCAACAAAATAGCGAGCGTGACCTTGTAGCACGCTATGAGATGAAATACATAATCAGGCACGAGTTGTTGCCAGAGATCCGCGAATTTATAAAACCTTTCTGCAAGCCGGATCCCAATACTAGCGGCACACCGCCGGAGTACGCCATAACCACCCTGCAACTGGATGCGCCCAATTATGCGTTGCACTTTGCAAAGGAACGTGAGGTTGACAGGCGTTTTAAGCTGAGGGTGCGCACATACGGGGAGATTGGCTCGGCACCTGTATATTGCGAGGTGAAGGCGAAATTGGAGGACACGATAGTCAAGAGCCGCACCGGGATTCCGTTTGAGTTGTGGGGGCGTGAGCTGGTGCATGGGGTGAGACTGCCAAACTGCTTCGAGAACAGGCAGCAAGAGCTGGATTTTTTGCAGTTCAAACGTATCTGCTGGCAGATTGGAGCGGTGCCCAAGGTATTGGTGCGATATATTCGCGAGTCTTATGTAGGGGTAGTTGACCGCTATGCCCGGGTGACGCTTGATAGGAAACTGCAGTACCAGGTAACCGATTCATGGAGTGATTTCGGGCGTAGCGGCATTTGGCGCAGCATGGATTCGGCGGAAGCTCAAGGCTTTGGTTTAGACTATTCCGGGCATGTGCTTGAGATTAAAACTCTTTCGCACATGCCGGTGTGGGTGATGGAGATGGTAGAGCGTTTTCAGTTGCAGCGCAGCGGCAACTGCAAGTACTCCACGGCTATATGGTGCGAGGGTATACTGGGACGATATCCGGGACCCAATGAGGAGAGTGCCGATATGCTGGCATATGCGGGTGGATTATGATGAAAAGGAGAAGGCGTGAGAGCAGATGATTATATGGCACTGTTTTTTGGGGCGCATGAGATTTTGACACCGCAACTGGTGGCAGGAGCGATGGTGTTGAGCTTTTTGCTGTCGCTGGTGCTGGCAGTGGTGTACCAGATGACTTTCCGTGGGTTCACCTATTCTCGCTCATACATCCACTCTATGGTTCTTGGCAGCCTGGTAACCTGTATGCTGATTATGGCTGTGGGGAGCAACGTGGCACGCGGCATGGGGATACTTGGTACGCTGGCAATTATTCGTTTCAGGACGCCGGTGCGTGATCCGCGGGATGCGATGTTTCTGTTTGCCTGCCTGGGGGTGGGCATTGCGTGCGGCGCAGGGATGAGCTATGTAGCAGTAATTGGTGCAGGTTTGATAAGTGTGGCAGCAGTGGCATTGCACTGGTTGCCTTTTGCCTCGCGGCGTGAATTTGACGGGTTGTTGCGCTTTGTGGCGCCGGCAGGAGATCACGAGGCGGAAGAGCATATCCGCGAGGTGTTGGTAAGGTACTGCTCCACCTTTTTTCTGCTTGGAATGCGAGATGCCGGGCAGGGAGCAAGTGTTGAGTACTCCTATCAGGTACGTCTGCTGGATCCGGCGTATCAGGGTGATCTGGTGGATGCCGTAAAGAAGACTGAGTCTCTCAGCGATGTGACATTGCTGATGCAGCGTACCACAATAGAGTTGTAGGGTTTCTAGTATGAAAAGAAGGTATCAGCGCAGGAAGATAAAATTGCCGTTCAGGGTGCGATTGAAGCGACTCTGGCGCGGGGTAGTGATTCTGCTGGTGCTGGTATTGATACCGTGTCTGCTGTGGATGCAGACGCGCAACTCGCCGATATACCGTTTTACCGGGGTAGCGGAAGGAGAGTCGGAGACGGTAGGCGCCACCAGTGCTGCGAGGATTACGGCGATAGAGGTTGAGCCGGGGCAACGGGTGTCGGCGGGTGATGTGCTGGTACGGCTGGATCCTGCGGATCGGGCGGTGGATCTGGCACTGCACGAGGCTCGGATTGCAAACTACACTCGTGGCATATCACGTTACGATCAGGACCTGGAGCGCCTGATGCATACACTGATGGAAAACGAAAGGCGGTATAGGGAGGCTGCGAACAAGGCACGTGTTGAACTGGAGAGCGAGAAGCTGAGGCAGGCACGTGATGAGGCGGAGCTGGCGGGATTCAAGGCGGAGGCGGAGCGGCTGCAACCGTTGGTCGCCAAACGGCTGGTCAGCGAGATTGAGCTGATGAGTCTGCGCCCCAAGATTGAGGCGCTTGAACAGGTGGTGGGGCAGTACAAACCATTGCTGGAAGCACTCGAGCAGCGATATCGGCAAAGCCTGGAACAGCTTAATGAGGCGCAGGAGGCACTGTTGGAACAGCGGGAGAAGCAGCAGGGAGCCAGGCAGGCAGAGGAAGCCCTCAAGGAGGCAGACGAGGCGTTCCGGCAGGCAGCGGCAAGCGACCCGTATGTGCTGCGTGCCACCAGGGATGGAGTGGTTTCAAGGGTGCAGCGGTATGCAGGTGATGTGGTGGCGTCAGGAGAGCCGATTGTCAGATTGACACCGGGGCGCACAAGGCTTATAACTGGATATCTGGCAGCTCACCAGGCAGAGATGGTGAAGGAGGGTGACAGGCTTTGTGTGGAGCGCATTGCAAGCAGACAGTGCTGTGGTCTGACGGCGGTAGTTGAGGGGATTGAGCCCGAGGTGATGGATATGCTGGAGCCGTTTAATCCGGCACCGCGGTTCTCTGTAAGGGGGCGGCGCATCAGGTTGCAGCTTGAGGGTGAAGGCGAGCTGGTGCCGGGTGAGAGTGTGATTTTGCGACAGCAGCAGGCGGGGCTGGTGGAGACAGCCAGGCGACTTTTCAGGTCGGATATACCTTTGAGATAGTTCGTTGGTTGATTAGCAAGTTGATATGAGAGAGTGGACTTATAGAGCAGTGTTTTGGGTGGTGCCGGGGGTGCTGCTGTGTAGCGGGTGTATGGCTCTTCGTGATGATGTGAGCTTTGACAGCAGTGTTGCTGTGGTAGTGGAAGCGGCAGGCGGGATTGAGGATGAGGGTGGATGGAAGGGGAGGGAGCAAGTGGTGCCCGAGATGCCTGCCGATGGATATGACTGGAGCGTGCTGGCGCACATGGCAGCGGGGAACACAACGGTAGTTGAGGAGTTTATACAGGAGGCGGTGGTTGCACGGCGCAAGGCGGCGGCAGAGACAGCATGGCGCAATCCGCAGCTGCGAGGAGCCTGGGGAAGCTCGGACATGGACGATGAGACGCCGGGTCGCTCCGGCATGCGTACCGACTTCAACGAGATTGGCATGCCGTCACGTCCATTTACCAACTATGACAGGCATAGTACCAGAAATACAGACAGTAAAATGCTGTCACTGCGATTTTACATATCCAACCCTTTCGTGAATTACTGGATCAGAAAGAGGGGCGAGTCGGCAGCAAGGGCTTTGGAGGCGGAGGGCAAAGAGGCAGCGTATGCGATTTTTTGCGAGATGCAGTCGCTATGCCTGGAAGCAGAGATTTTACGAGAGGAGATAGAGCTGTCGGATCAGGTGGCGGAGTTGCGGCAGAGGGCGGTGGAGGAGCGTGAGCGTCAGGTGGAGGCGGGACTTATTACGGTGCTGGACAAGCTCAAGGCGGAGGCCAGGTTTGAGAGTCTTAGGATCGAGTTGGCAGGCAGGCGGCTTGAGTATCAGCGATTGTTGCGCAGGATAGCATTGCTGGCGGGGGTTGAATTGGATGGGCTTGAGCTTAAGCCCAGGAAAAAGAGTGCGCAGTTCAGGGAGGAACTGTTGAATGCTGCAGACCTGGTGGAGCTTGCATACATGCGGCGTCCCGATTTGGAACGAGTGCGTTACGAGGTTGAGGAGGCGGACAGGCGCCTGAGAGTGGCGAGGTCGCAGATGATTCCCTGGTTTGAGTTTGTTGAGGGGCGCATAGGCAGCGAGCATTCTACAGAGCGCAGCTACCGGCAGGATTCCACCGGATACGATCATACGAGTCGTGATGTTGATGAATGGCAGGTGAGAGCGGCTGTCAGTCTGCCGATCTTCAGCTGGCTGGGGGATGAGGTCAGGTTGAGTCGCAGCCGGCAATCGTTGGCACTGGTACGCGAACGGGGAATGCTGAACGAGGTTTACCGTGAGATAGAGGGGGCACTATACGATTATCGCAGTGCCAGGGATGAATTTGAGCGTTGCCGCAGGGAGGGTGAGCGGCTGTCTGCGGCGATGCATGAGCAGATTGATATGTTGGCAGATGAGCCGGTAGTCAGGAGCGACAAGATTTTTGAAGCGCACGAGGAGGTGCTGCGCTTTCAGCGTACACTTTTGCGTGCGGAGCATGAGGTAGCGCGGTTGGCGATGTACCTGGAGAGTGCGAGTGGAGGGTCTTTGGAGCGCGGCATAACAGTTGGAGGTGAGGATGAGGATCAGTTTTAAATTAATGGCAGGGCTTGTACTGGCAGTTGTTGCGGTACGGGCGGAAGTGGTAATCAATGAGGTCTGTTACAGCAACTCAAAGGTGGCTGATGAGACCGGTGATACGACTTCGGACTGGATTGAGCTGTATAACAG
>JAAZFF010000023.1 GCA_012511845.1 Lentisphaerota bacterium | reverse complement strand
GATGTAATCAGGTGGATATCAGGCGCAAAACCTGCGATGGGGCTTTTTGATATAGTGTATGCAGATCCGCCGTACGCTTCAGAAAAACAAACAGACGGAATGGAGGAAGTAATGAAACTGCTGATTCAATCAGAAACACTGGCACCGGATGCCATATTTGTTGCAGAACAAGGCAGGGATTCACCTCTAACGCCGTCAACCCGTGAATGGATACGAATAATAGAGAGAAACTACGGACATTCACGAATTTCAATCTTCAAAAGGAACGGAGGTCAGGATGAATGCAGATTTCATGAATAAAACTGTTGTATATCCCGGAACATTTGATCCGCTGACGCTGGGGCATTTTGACTTAATCTCCCGTGCCTGCAGGCTGTTCGAAAACGTCCTGCTTGCCGTAGCGGCAGACTCTACAAAAACAGGCTACATGTTTTCCTGTGAGGAAAGAGTAGCTATGGCAAAAGAAGTAGTCGAGGAAATGCCCAACGTCAGGGTCGAAATAATGGACGGAATGCTCGTTGATTTTGTGAGGCAATTCAATGCCCACGTTGTGTTGCGCGGCTTACGGGCTTACAGTGATTTTGAATATGAATTTCGCATGGCATTGACAAACAGAAAACTTGCTCCGGAAATTGAAACGATTTTTATGATGCCTAACGAAGAGCACAGCTATGTCAGCTCAAGTACTGTCCGCGAGGTTGCCCAGTATGCCGGGGACACAAGCCTCTTCGTACCCCCCGCCGTTCAAAGATACATTGAGCGGGCTGTTGTTATTTCCAGATTGAATGAAAAGTCATGATACTCCAACTTGCCAATATTGATGCCGAAGGTTCATCCTTCAAAGGTGAGGATCCAATAGAAGCTTTCGAGTGGGTGAAGGGAGCTACAGATATTGTACATCCTTCCGGACCGCTTAAATGGAAGCTCGATGTGAAACTTTTCGGCTCCGAACTTTTTGTTGAGGGAGAAGTTTCTGCCGTATTTTCCGGCATTTGTTCGCGCTGCGGGGAAGATATGACAATAGACGTCAGCGAGGCAGTATGTTTCTCAGAGGAAGTTTCTTCACAAATGTCAGAAGTAGACTTGACTTCTGAACTCCGAGACGCTATCTTACTTGCCCTTCCAAACCACCCGATATGTGGTGTGGACTGCGAGGGCTTTTGCCCGACTTGCAGAAAGCCGCTATCAGATGGGGCGGACTGCGGGTGCGGGGACGATCAATGGCCCAGTCCATGGGATAGCCTGGACGGACTACTCGAGTAGAAAATAATTATAGAAAAGGTTTACAATGGCAGTACCAAAACGTAAAAAATCGAAGATGCGGATACGTATGCGTCGGGCCCACAAGAAAGCGGAAATATCAGAAACAACGCTATGCCCGGAATGCAACTCCGTAAAGCAAACGCATCGTGCATGCAAGAATTGCGGGATGTATAAATCCCGTCAAGTTCTCACCATAGATATAGAGGAATAATACTTTTAATGCGGATCGCAGTTGACGCGATGGGCGGAGATCACGCTCCGCACGATATTGTCAGGGGTGCAGTCGAAGCCTCACGGGATAACCATGAGGACTTCGAAATAATCCTTGTTGGCGATGAAACCGCAATCAAAGCGGAACTTGAGCGCAATAAAGCTTCCACTTCACCAAGGCTGCGAATCGTTCACACTACGCAAGTCATAGAAATGAATGAGCCGCCTGCGCAGGCTGTAAGATCTAAGCGCGACTCCTCTATCTACAGAGGTATGGAGCTTGTGAAAAAAGGGGAAGCGGATGCATTCCTTTCAGCAGGCAGTACCGGGGCAATGGTAGCTGCAGCAATTATCATTTTGCGTCGTGCTCCTGGTGTCAAGCGCCCTGCCATAGGCACGCTATTCCCTACCATAGGTCGCCCTGTTCTGGTAATAGATGCCGGCGCCAATATCGACAGCGACGAAGTTGAACTGGAGCAGTTTGCAGTTATGGGCAAAATTTACTCCGAATCGATCATAGGTCAGAAAGATCCTGTTGTGGGACTTCTGAGCATCGGCGGAGAGGATCTTAAGGGTAACGATGTTACAAAGAAAACACTGGAGCGGTTGCGCATTAATCCCTTCTTCAAGTTCCGGGGCAATGTTGAGGGGCATGATCTGTTTCAGGGCGAAACTGATGTAGTAGTCTGTGATGGATTTGTCGGCAACGTACTTTTAAAGTCTGTCGAAAGCGCTGCCCGTGCCGTCACCCACTGGATGAAGCAGGAGTTTACTGCAAATTTCATCCGGTTACTTGGTGTCTTCTGCCTCAGAGGAGCTCTGAAAACGATGAGAAGACGCATGGATCCGGAACTATATGGAGGCGCCCCCTTGCTGGGAGTGAATGGCACAGTGATAATTACACATGGCGGTTCATCGCATAAAGCTATATATCATGCGATAAGGGTCGCCGGAGAGGCAGTAAAAAACAGGGTTACTCAAAAAATTGAAGAAGACCTGGCTGCTCTCCATCAGGCAAAAAATCTGCAAGAGCAAACAACTGATGATAAAGTCACACAAGATGACAAACCCGATCTCACAAAATAGAGTTGTAATATCCGGTGTCGGAAGCCGGGTTCCAGAAAAGATTCTGACAAACGATGAACTCGCCGGAATGGTAGATACCAGCGACGAGTGGATAAAAACGCGCACCGGTATCAGTGAGCGCCGGATTGCCGGCTCTCATGAAACAACATCAGACATGGCAGCGGGAGCCGCATTGGCTGCCCTGGAAAACGGGAAAACAGATGCATCAGAAATAGATTTGCTCATCGTGGCAACAATCTCTCCCGATACAGCCATGCCCGCTACTGCCTGCTACGTGCAGGAAAAGGCGGGCTTGAAAAATGCCATGTGCTTCGACATGGCTGCTGCCTGCTCCGGCTTCGTTTATGCTCTCGACATAGCATACCAATATATACTCACCGGGGCGGCAAAAAAAGTTATGGTAGTTGGTGCCGACAAGATGAGCGCACTTATAAACTGGCAGGACCGCACAACATGCGTTTTATTCGGGGATGGAGCCGGAGCGGTAATTCTTGAACAGGGTAAAGGGAAGTCCCTTGGAATAATGGCTTCTTCAATGAAATCAGACGGCTCCCAGGCATCAATTCTGCATATCGAAGCAGGTGGTGCGGCGATGCCTCTGACACCTGAGAACATCACCGAAGGCAAGCAGTACATCACGATGGAAGGTAGCGTTGTTTTCAAAAGTGCTGTTAGAAGCATGTCTGAAATAGCAGAAGAAGCACTTGCAAAGGCAGGTCTGTCTTCCTCTGAAATTGCATGGCTCGTACCTCACCAGGCCAATAAAAGAATTTTGACTGCAGTAGCGGAGAAACTCGGGATTTCCATGGAACGAGTTGTAATCAACCTTGAAAAATACGGAAACACAACAGCCGGCTCAATCCCGCTAGCCCTCGATCAGGCTGTAAATGATGGACGCATAAAAGACGGCGACTATATCTTATTTGTAGCTTTCGGCGCAGGTGCTACATGGGGTGCCACCGTTCTCCAGTGGGGAAGAGAGTGATCGCTGAGCAGTGAGCAGTCGCTCCTGATCGGAATCGCTATCGGCATCGTTTTGACTTCGGACTCGGGCCCCGGGTTTTGCCCCTATTGGCCATACTGAGATTGCCTGAGATTACCTCACAACCACGGCTCATGAGGACATTCGCCCTCCAGCACCCATCAGCAGACACCGATAACGAAAACGAGCTTCGTACCTTGTAACTCGAAACTCGAAACTTCTCGCTAACCACTGATCACTGCCGGCTTGCCGAATAGTTCACTGATCGCCATTGCAGGTTATTCGGGCTTTCTTTTATTTTAAACGTTGCTTGAACCGGTTTATCTGTTTTGTTACAATTCGCCTTGTAAATAAACGTCCTTCGTTCTTCAGTCGGATGCTAGCCGATGTTATAAAAATGCGTAAAGGTAAATTATATGAACTCTTTTGGGATTGATAG
>JAAZFF010000240.1 GCA_012511845.1 Lentisphaerota bacterium | reverse complement strand
TTCACGCAAATTCCGCCGGCACACGCACTTTTAAAACAGCATTTGGAACCCGCCAAAACCCCAATAAACACAAGGGGGAAAGGGGGCGGCTTGCCCGTTTCCTGACCACTATGGGATGCTAGTGAATAAAAGAACATCATGAAATTCAGAAAACCTTGCCCGGCGAACCGCAGGTAATCTTAATACGGTCAGACTGGACGGACAGGTCGGACAGGTCGAAGTCCGAAATCAAAATCGATTCTTTCGATTCCATTGACTCTATCGACAATTCCTTGTTCTGTATCTGCAGCAGCCACTGCCGGCATATGCAGGTACGGAGCCCTGATGTCCCGGCAATCACTCACTCTACCCGATTACGTTAGCGATCCCGATCCTGAGCGGCTATCCACTGCCCACTGTCCACTAATCACTCTCTTCAGCCACTGACGGCAATCACTCAGCTCACAAAGCGGCTGCGAGAATCTGCCCGCCGGCAGATGAGATTTTTGAATTGGACAACATTTCAGTACAAAGCGTTGAAAGAGCTGATTTTTTATCTGCAAGAGTTTTTGAGCCCGTCAGCACTGCTGATTCACAAACATCACGCCTTTCGAGCCACATCAGCGCGCGTCGCAACTACCCGCCCTTATCCTGCCAACCGGCATCAGATGCCAGTGAAAGAGCATGAGCCAGCCACAGTGATGCTCCATAACCTTCTGACCAGCCTCCCGCTGCGTTTTGCCTCGACCTTATATAATTAACTGCACCATCAAGAACAGTAAAAAGTTCAGGAAATCTGCCTGTGGAATATATCTGTAACATTGCAACTGTAGCCACAGCATGATTCAAAAGCGAAGCCTCGGAACTGACAGAGGCGAAGTTCCCACCGGTTGTCTGGGAAGCACGCAGAGCCGCAGCGGCAAGGGCTGCGCTATTATCAAGATTAGCATCGTCCAGACTGGCAAGCGACATCATTGCGATACCGGTGACGGCAGTAGCATACTGGGCACTTCCGCCCCATCTTTCCGGACTCCACATACCATCTATTTCCTGTGATGCAATAAGAAATTCCAAGGTCGATTGCATTCTGGACTCTGCAACTTCTACTTTCTGCTCTTCAGCACCGCTCTGTGTGAAAGATGAGAAATGGATGAAAAATGGTGTCCCTATAACGATGATGAATACGGCGGCAACGGCAAAACGTAAAACAAATGTATTGACAGCCTTCCGACGTTTAATTTTCACCATCACATCGCCTGAAATATCACGCCATTTCGTTTCCGGCGCAGACCTCAGCAAAGTGAGCACATCCTCATATCCGGGAAGCTCTAAATCATCATTTTTTTTAAAATTATTTCGCGTCATGTCTGTTCGTCCTTCGTAAGTTCTTCTTTCATCCTCGCCATTGCGGCAGAAATGCGCGATTTTACAGTTCCTACGGGTACTCCCAGAATTTCGGCAGCCTCGGCGTACGCCATTCCCTTGAGTATGACAAGCACCACAGTTTCCCGCAGCGGTAATGAGAGGCAGTTTAAGGCTGCTTCAGCATCACTAATCTCACCGCGTTTCGGAGGTGCCTTCTGCTCCTGCGGAGCTTCCTCTGCAAAGCCTTTCAAAAACTCACCCTTTCGTGATGTGCTTCTGTACCAGTCAATCATAACACGTCTTGCAACAGTATAGAGAAACGTGGTGAACTTGGCTGAGGGAACGTACCGCCTCCTTGCACGGTGTATTTTAAGGAATGTTTCCTGCGCTAAATCTTCCACATCCCTATAAACGCCATTGCGTGCAAAAAAGTTCATTACAGAATTCTGATGGCGCAAAACAAGCAACTCGAAAGCGTGATCATCACCCTCACGAACCATCACCATGAGTTCCGAGTCTTCAAGTTCTTCGTAGTTTTTGCCAAATCCGTAATTAATGGACATGCGCAAATCATAGCAAATTGAGACTGCCACTAACAACATTTGATTGGATATCCGGTCCGATAATTCTAATTTTAGATCACACTACTCGACGCAATATCTTACAGTTGTCATAATTCACGATAACTCATAGCATACAAAGAGACATATTTTGAACACCTGCAATTATAAAAACACAACCGGACAAAGCGGCATCCCAAAATCTCCTGTATTTCTCTCCGATTCTGAACTGTCAGATGTTGTAAGGAAAATTGCAAACCTGATAAAGAATGCCGGAGGGCGTGCCATGCTCGTTGGCGGGTGTGTAAGAGATGCAATACGCGGTATTGAAATAAACGACTACGATATTGAGGTCTACGGTATTCCTGCCGAAAAGCTTTATTCTCTTCTTTCGTCTTCGTTTTCGGTAAACAGTGTGGGGGCAAGCTTCGGCGTACTTAAAATCGGAAACTATGATATAGATGTGGCACTGCCACGGCTTGAAAGCAAATTTATGCAGGGACATCGGGGATTTCACATCAATACACGTCCTGATTTGAGTTTCAGCGAAGCTGCCTCAAGGCGCGATTTTACTGTTAATTCAATAATGGCTGATCCGCTTACGAGCGAAATTATTGACCCGTTTGATGGTACATCCGACATCAAATTACAAACTTTACGTCATGTAGGACCCAAGTTTTCTGAAGACCCCTTGCGAGTATTGCGTGCAATGCAGTTTGCAGCAAGACTGGAGTATGACGTCCACCCGGAAACTGTAGGGCTGTGCAGTAAAATAACACCGGAAAATCTCCCTGCCGAGCGATTGGCAGGCGAATGGGAAAAGCTTCTGCTTAAAGGTGCAAGACCATCGCTGGGGCTGAAATTCCTGCACGATTGCGGCTGGATTCAGTATTATCCGGAATTGCAGGCTCTGATCGGCTGCAGACAGGACCCGAGATGGCATCCTGAAGGCGATGTCTGGACGCATACTCTCCATGCCGTAGATGCTTTGCCTGTTGTTCGTAAAAACAACAGAATGGACGATCTGATTGTGGCAGTGTCTGTACTCTGCCACGATTTCGGAAAACCAAAGACTACTGAGCTTCAGAAAGACGGCAGGATAACTTCGTACGGACATGAAAAAGTCGGGGTAGCGAATGTTCGTTCATTTATACGGCGGATGTGGAATATGCCTGATTTCGAAGATGCTGTAATTCGTCTTGTTGCAACGCATATGCGTCCTGTAGCACTTGTGGTTAACAATTCATCCGACAAGGCTTACCGTAAACTTTCGTTGGATGCCCGCCGGCTGGATCTGCTTGCCGACGTTGTAGAGTGCGACATGCGTGCAACGCCCCCCGAGGATCCGCATTTGGATATCATACATAAATTCAGAGATCGTGCTGAGGCGCTCTCTATTGCAAAGGAGCCCCCCAAACCCCTGATTCAGGGAAGGCATCTTATAGAACGGGGAATGGAGCCGGGACCGAAGTTTGGAAGAATTCTCAAACGCTGTTATAACAGACAAATCAATGGCGAATTTGCAGATGAGGAATCAGCCATGGATTTTCTCGATGAAGTTATCTTTAAAAAACGCAAAACCTGAAGATCAGTGCCAGGCAAGCCGAAGCCCGGCAAGCCGGGCAGTGGGGAAAAGAGTGGGCAGTGGGTAGCCGGTTACGAACTGCGCCTGCTGAGAAGGTAGGGCGATGACCTCCGGGCGCGCCGCAGCATAACGGACAGCTCGGAGAGCCGTCCCTACCCTGCTATCTTCTCTATTCGTGTTCATTTGTGGTTTATAATCTGGCAGGCGCGTTTCTCCGCAAACCGCCGTGGTTGCCGATTTAAAATTACCGATCCACAGAAAATCAATATTGCGCCTGTTTACAGTGATGTGTATAATGCAATGCTTTAAAATGCTGTTTAGCAGTGTATTAAAATATTGATCAGTGATATATGGTAATTACAGAGGAAGAGGAATCAAAAATGAACAGTGATGAAATCAAAAAAGGATTTGAAAGAGCACCCCACCGCAGTCTGCTCTACGCCACAGGACTTAAAAAAGAAGATTTTCCAAAGCCATTTATCGGAGTTTGCAACTCGTTCATCGAGATTATTCCGGGACATGTGCATTTGAATAAAGTTGCAGAATACATAAAAGAAGAAATTCGTGCTGCCGGCGGTGTTCCTTTTGAATTTAATACTATTGGTATTTGCGACGGTATTGCAATGGGGCATCACGGAATGAAATACTCGCTTCCAAGCCGTGATTTGATTGCAGACTGTGTAGAGAGTGTTGTTGAAGCGCATAAGTTTGATGCCCTTATCTGCATACCGAATTGTGATAAAATTGTTCCCGGCATGATCATGGGAGCGATCCGCGCGAACATACCTACGATTTTTGCAAGCGGCGGCCCCATGAAGGCTGGCAAAATTGGAGACAAACCGCTTGACCTGATTTCTGTTTTTGAAGGTGTAGCTCAATTTAACAACAAGAAAATTGATGAAGATGAGCTGGAGCGTATCGCATGCGAGTCGTGCCCCAGTTGTGGGTCATGTTCCGGCATGTTTACTGCCAACTCAATGAATTGCCTCTGCGAGGCGATTGGTCTTGCCCTGCCGGGCAACGGCTCCATACTGGCTATTGATCCAAGGCGTAAGGAACACTGGAAAGCTTCAGCACACCGCGTTGTTGAACTTGCGAAAAACAAAGGTCCTCTCCCTAAAGATTTGGTAACCCTGGCTTCCATCGACAATGCCTTCGCCCTCGACATGGCGATGGGCGGCAGCTCCAACACAGTTCTTCATACACTTGCTATTGCACATGAAGCCGGTGTTGAGTACGACTTGCAGAGAATAAATGAAATCTCGAAACGTTGTCCCAACGTATGCAAAGTCTCACCTTCGAGCGAATACCACATGGAGGATGTAGATGCTGCCGGCGGTATTTCGGCAATTTTGAAACGTATTGGTGACATACCGAATCTCCTGGACAAATCCTGCCTGACGGTAGGCGGCAAAACACTGGGAGAAGTTATTGAAGAAGCAGAAATACTTGATGATGAAATAATTCGCCCGCTCGACAAGGTGTATTCCGAGGACGGAGGTCTTACTGTTTTGTTTGGAAATCTTGCGGAACAGGGTGCTGTTGTAAAGAAAGCCGGTGTAGCCGATTCGATGCTCAAATTTGAAGGCAGGGCGATATGCTTTGATTCACAGGAAGAGGCATGCGAAGGCATTTTGGGTGGCAAGGTCAAGCCGGGGCATGTTGTTGTTATCCGTTATGAAGGTCCCCGCGGCGGTCCGGGCATGCAGGAGATGCTCTCCCCCACTTCCTACATTATGGGAGCAGGTCTTGGTGAATCCGTAGCGTTAATCACAGACGGCAGATTTTCAGGTGGTACGAGAGGTGCATGCATAGGCCACGTTTCGCCGGAGGCGGCTGAGGGCGGAATGATCGGTCTGATACGTGATGGAGATACTATCTCTCTCGATATTCCCGGAAGAACACTTGAGGTTCGCCTTGATGACGCAGAGATAACCCAACGCCGCGCAGAACAGAAGCCCTGGACATCGCGTGTAACAAAGGGCTGGCTGCGCCGTTATTCACAGCTTGTTGGCAATGCCAGTTCGGGTGCTACACTGAGCTGATTCCACAAGGGGCTTACGCAAGCCCCTTGCTTTTCAGGAGCGCGGCCGGATCCGGCTCGCGCCCCCTGAATGCTTTAAACACTTCAAGAGGTTTTTGTGAGCCGCCAAGCGCCAGTACAGTGTCTGTATACCTTCTGCCCAGATACGCTATTGCGCCGGGATTTTCAAGCCCTGCCTCTTCAAAAGCGCTGAAAACATCAGCAGCCAGAATATCCGACCACATATAGCTGTAATATCCTGCTGCATAACCTCCGGCAAAAATATGGGAAAAGCTGCAAAGAAAACGATCTTCCGGTAGAGGCGGAATTACAGCAAAACGCTTTGTTGCAACAAGAGCAATATCGTTCGGAGTTACATCATGATCCGCAGAATATTTACTGTGTAAATCCATATCCATCAGCGCAAACGACAGTTGGCGCAGCGTTTTCGTTGCAGCCATATGCTTTTCTGAATCGAAGATCCGCGCCAAGATTTCATCATCAAGTTTTTCACCTGTATCGACATGAGAAGACAGGGACTTAAGAACTTCAGGGCGCAAGCTCCAATTTTCAAGAAACTGGCTTGCAATCTCGACTGCATCCCACTCTACATTATTTATGCCGGACGCCTGCGGAATATCTACTTTTGTCAGAATGTGTTGTGAAACATGTCCAAATTCATGGAAAAGAGTATTTATCTCACCGGGCGTCATGCAGGATGGCTTGCCCCCTGCAGGCACTGCCTGATTGCAGACAATCAGTGCAACAGGCAGCTTGATATCGCCCGATCCTGTTTTTTCACGTGTCTGGAATTCATTCATCCAGGCACCGCCTCGCTTGCTTTCAGGTCTGCTGTATGGATCGAGATAAAGGTATGCTATCTTATTATTGTTTTCATCTGAAATCTCGAAAAACCTTACATCTTTATGCCAGACCTGTACTGCACCGTCTGCAGGTTTAACCTTTATACCCGTCAGGCGCTCCATAAGCTTGAACAGCCCGTCGAGCACATTCTCAAATTGAAAATACGGTCGCAGCTCTTCTGGAGAATAATTATAAAGTTCCTCCACATGCAGGCGTGACCAAAAGGCAACATCCCAATTATATAGCTGTTTCCCTTTATACCCTTTTGATTGTGCAAATTTCAGCAATTCCTTCATCTCATCCCGGGACTTCGGTATAGCTACATCGCCAACCATATCAATCATCTGATAAACGGCTCGTGAGTTTCCTGCCATTTTGGAGCTTAGACTAAGCTGGGCATAATTTTCGTACCCCAGAATCCCGGCAACAGAATTTCTCAATGATAGAATTTCATCAATAAGGGGGCTGTTGTCCTTTTCTCCGGAAGAAGCGCGAGTGATATGCGCCTTATAAAGCTTTTCCCTTAAATCTGCCCGCTCGCTGTACTGCATGAAAGGACCGAAAACAGCCTGCTCCAAAGTAATTCGCCAGGGACCTTTGTCTTCTGTTGCATCGGTCTCTCCTGAAT
>JAAZFF010000239.1 GCA_012511845.1 Lentisphaerota bacterium | reverse complement strand
GCAACCTCGCCTGTCTCCAATGCACGCAAAACGCGTAACTTGAATGCTTCACTATACACTATTTGTTGTCTCATTTAATCTCCTTATTTGGGTTAAATAAGTGTCAATGTATATCAGGACGGGACAGGGACACTGTCCACTGCCCACTGCCCACTGCCCACTGGCACGGCTCGCCGTGCTCCGGCTTGCCGTGCCCCCACTGCCCGGCAGGGGCCGCCACCCCGCGCCCCAAAATAATAGTTGATATTTATGCCCTTTTTGTGACATAATTACGCACAAATAAGTAGGTAGGGCTTTGCGGCTGCAAAGAGCCGCCTTGTCTGCCGTTTTCTTTTCAGGAACTCAGATTTAAGGAATTGGTTCAAATTATGTACAACATACCGGTAGAGGACGTAAGGAATTTTGTATTGGCTGGTCATAGCGGAACAGGCAAGACGGCGTTGACAGACGCCCTCGCCTTTAAACTTGGCATTAACGACAGGCTGGGTTCTTCAGCAAACGGAAGCAGCGTCTCCGATTACACAGAAGAGGAAAAAAATAGAAAGATATCCATTTTTTCCGCCACTTTCAATGCCCAGTACGATGCTAAAAACGGGAAAAAGTATAATTTGTTTTTTACCGATACACCCGGATTCATGGATTTTTATGGACAAATGCGTTCTGCCAGCCGCGTTGCTGATGCCGGCTTGCTTATGATTGACGCTTCCGGAGGAGTGGAGGTCGGCACACGCCGCGCATGGAAATGCTTCGGTCAGACCGGGCTCGCCTCACGCATGATCGCAGTTACAGGGCTCGACAAGGATAATACAGATTTTCTAAAGACTGTAGAAGCTTTGCGTGCAGCACTTGGCAGCGAGTGCTCGCCCATAGCTTTCCCCACGGAAGACGGAAAATCTATCGTAGATGTTTTCTCTGATGATATACCTGAGGCTTTCAAGGCTGCCGCAGATGAAGCCCGGGAACAGCTCATGGAGCGTGCAGCGGAAAGCAGTGATGAGCTTACAGAAAAGTTTCTGATGGGTGAAGCCCTTACCGATGAAGAAGTTTCCTCAGGATTGCGGCAGGCGGGAAGAGATGGCGGGTTCATCCCGATTATTCCTGTTTACCCACTAAGTGGTGTCGGCGTGGATTTCCTGCTCGAATCAGTAGTCAGATACATGTCAAGTCCTGCAGAAAGAGAGCGTACGGATGCCGACGATAATGTGATAGAATCGTCACCTGATGCTCCGTTTGCAGGCCTCGTCTGGCGCTCGGTTTCTGACAGCTTTGTCGGACAGATGAGCTACGTGCGTGTTCTTGCCGGCACCCTGAAGGTCGATGCCGAAATCGAAAATTCCAGAACAGGTAAAGATAAAGTCTCTTCATTGCTTGTACCGTGCGGCAGAAAGCACAACAACATCGATGTTGCCACCCCCGGGGACATAGTCGCCATACCGAAGCTCAAGGCAACAAAGGTAAACGATACCCTGTTCACGCCGGGCAACACACTGAGGGCACGTCCGGTAAAATTCCCGGAGCCTGTAATGTTTGCTGCAGTAACTGCTGAAACACAGGCAGATGAGGACAAACTCGGCCCTGCACTTCAGCGTGTAGTGGAGCAGGATCCTACCCTGCGCACCGAGCGTAATACAGAAACTCACGAAACAGTTCTCATGGGAATGGGCGATGTTCATCTCGATGTGGCAGTACGCCTGATGAAGCAGATGAGTAATGTGAGCGTCAAGTTGAATACTCCTCGTATTGCGTACAGGGAAACTGTTACTGCCAAGGGCGAAGGCCACCACAGGCACAAAAAGCAGTCGGGAGGCCGCGGACAGTACGGCGAAGTTTACCTTACCGTTGAGAAATTGATGGAAGGTGACGAAGAATGGTACGTGGATGAAACTGTCGGCGGATCAATTCCCGGCAACTACATTCCTGCCATCGAAAAAGGTCTGGTCGAGCGCATGCAGAATGGTGCTGTAGCAGGCTATCCTGTCGTAGATATCAAGGTGCGTGTTTACGATGGCTCGTATCACGATGTTGACTCATCGGAAATTGCCTTTAAAATAGCCGGCTCAACAGCTCTTCGTGTGGGACTTTCAAATGCCAAGCCCGTGCTGCTTGAGCCCATAATGAATGTCCGCATATTCACACCGGATGCCTTCATGGGTGCCGTTACAGGTGATTTGAATCATAAGCGCGGCAGAGTGCTGGGATATGAATCAGAAGAGGATATGCAGGTGATTGTGGCAGATGTTCCCCAGGCGGAACTGTTCCGCTATGCGGCAGAATTGCGCTCAATCACCGGCGGACAGGCGTCATTCGAGATGAAGTTTGCCCGCTATGAGGTAGTGCCGTCAAACGTGGCGCAGAAGGTAATCGCGGAATCACCGCATAAGGTTCGCGACGCGGAAGAGTGATAATCGGCGATATACCTTTGTAAGCATTCAAGGTGCGAACAGATTATAAAATTGCAACAAGGGTATGACGGAAAAGACAAAGAGAGAACAAGTTTCTGATGTGGAACGGCCGCCGCACGTCGCATGGCGTGTTGTGTCCGTTCCCGTCCTGGCATATGCGCTCGTAGCGTTTCTGGGCATGGTGTCCTACAACGCTGCCGATGTGCCGATGCTTGTTGCACCTGCCAATTCACCGCCGACTAATTGGATGGGTGCATTCGGTTCACTTAATTCATACTTGTTTTTCTCTCTTCTCGGTCTGTGCGCCTACCTCATTCCGTTGTTTTTTCTCTTCTTTGGTGGATTGATGGCAAGCGGTCACCGCCTGCGATACAAGGTGCTGTGGATGCTGATCGCAACAATCAGCTGCAGTGTTTTATTGCAGTTTGCCAACGGAACCTTCCTGTCCTTACTGGAAAGCCCCAGGTTTAACCTCGCCCCCAATTCAGGTGGTGGTATAGGCTTTCTGCTGAACGATAAGCTTTTTACCCCATGGCTCGGAAAAGCCGGATGCATGTCCCTGTTTATAATTCTTCTCGCAGTGTCAATACTGATGTTTATCGGACCCATGAAGATTATAGAGTATTTCTATACCCTCAGGGCACGCGACCTCGAAGTCAAAAGAAAAATCGACAGCGGAAAGGCTGAGCTCGAAGACCCCCGGGAAATCAGACGACTCGCCAGAATCGAAGAGCGCGAACGCAGGAGAGCGCAGAAAGCCGCAGATGCAGAAGTAAGGGCAGAAAAAAAAGAACAACTGAAAGCGTTGAGGGAAGAGCGGAAGGCTACCGCGCTTGCAGCTAAAGAAGCAAGAAGAGCTGCTGCCGTACGCGAAGCTTCGTACGACGATACTGATGATGACGAAATTTTCGAACAGCGACGCTCTGGACGGCGCAGGGCAGCTGCCGGAAAAACAGTTGCGAAGCAGGAACCTGAACTTTTAGATGAGCAGGAAAAGCCGGAAGCTGCAGCAGCCGTTCCCAGGCGCAGGGCACGGACTCGCAAAACGCCTGCCGCATCTGTGTTTGTTTCCAACGAAAAGATTTTCAAACTGCCTCAAACAAAGTTGCTCCGCCCCCCGCAGCCGCTCGCCCATGAAGATAATATGTCTGAAATCAACCAAAATTCAGATATTATCGAAGGCACATTAGCCGATTTCGGAATCAATGTAGAGGTAACAGGAGTTGTCAGCGGTCCTGTAATAACATGCTATGAAATCAAGCTTGCTGCCGGAGTAAGGGTAGGAACGATAACAAAGTTTTCAAGCGATCTCCAAATGGCTCTCAAGGCAAGAAGTATTCGCATACTCTCGCCAATCCCCGGAAAGAGCGTGATGGGAATAGAAATCCCCAATGCAAACAGGGCATCAGTGTCAGTTCGCTCTGTGTCAGATTCTGCAGAGTGGAAAACAGCTACAGAAAAATTCGCATTGCCCATGCTGCTGGGGCTCGATGTAGGCGGCAAACCGGTCGTTGCCGATCTTGCCAAAATGCCGCATCTTCTCTTGGCAGGAACTACAGGTTCAGGTAAAAGCGTATGCATGAACTCGATAATAGCCGGGCTGATGCTCTCCAGAACACCTGATGATCTGAGGATAATCCTCGTAGATCCGAAAATGGTCGAGTTCTCGTGCTATGCAGATTTGCCGCATCTTGTTGTGCCGGTTATTACAGCCCCGCAAAAAGCGGCAGGTGCCCTGCAGTGGGCTATTGTTGAAATGAAAACCCGCCTGGAAATGTTCAAGAGAACAGGCGTAAGAAATATTGCCTCGTATAATAACAGGGAGCGCGCCAAACAGGGAGTCCTCTTTGATGCAGACGACGATGATGAGGCAATCACCTATCCCGACAAACTGCCGTATATAGTTATAATGGTAGACGAAATGTCGGATCTTATGATGTCCGCACAGTCGGAAATAGAGCCGCGTATTGTAAGCCTTGCACAACTTTCACGTGCCGTCGGCATCCACATGGTGCTTGCCACCCAAAGACCGTCAGCAAACGTAATTACAGGACTGATCAAGGCGAACTTCCCCGGACGTATAGCCTTGAAAGTTTCCCAGGGTATAGATAGTCAGATTATTATTGATGGCAGGGGCGCGGAAAACCTGATCGGGAATGGAGACATGCTGTTCAGCAATCCCAACGGTACTATGACGCGAACCCAGGGAACCTTTATCTCCGATGATGAAATAACAGATCTTGTGGACTGGTACAAAGATCAGGGCGAGCCGACCTACATAAAGGAAGTCATGGAACGGCTCGATAAAATAGTCATTAAGTCTCCGACAGATGAATTCGGAGAAGGTGAAGGGCAGGATGGCGAGGAGACGGATCAGGATGCAGAACTCCTCCGGAAAGCGCTTGAGTGTATCGTCACTACACGTCGCGCCTCAACTTCTTCTATACAAAGACAGCTGCGTTTAGGTTATAATAGGGCAGCCCGGATAATGGATGAACTTGAACGGCTCGGATGCGTCGGTCCGGCGAACGGTTCGTCGCCTAGAGAAATACTGAGAACAACTCTCGATGGCAGTATGCCGGATGATGACGATGAATTTTAATTTTCTGATATTTAATGTGAGGGGGAGCAAATGGCACTTGGATCTAAACTGAGAGAGGCTCGCGAAGCTTTAGGGCTTTCACAAAGCGAAGTTGCAGATAAAACCCATATAATGGTGCAGATTATTCGAGAGCTCGAAGCAGAGGACTACCATCGCTTCAGCGCAGCAATATACGGAAAGGGATTCATAAAACTTTATGCCAAGGCAGTAGGGGTTGACCCGGATCCGCTCATAGCAGAATTTCTCGCCACGTATGATGGAGGCGATGACGCCGCACCAAAACCGAAAAAGATTTTGGAGAAAAAAAATATCATACCTGTTGAAAAAGAAGAAACAGTGCCCGACGATATACCGGAAGAAGAGACAGAGGACGAAAGCGCATCTGCTGCAGCAGACGTTGAAGAATCGCTCCCCGACGAAGAGGAACAAGTCGACATCCCTGCCGAAACAACTGAAGTTAAAGAAGTACCGGTTAAAGAAAAACCCCAGCTGATCCGTACCACGTCCGGCATGCCTTCATCAGTCAGGGCATCGTCCGTTACAATGCCGAACCCTGACGTTAAGCGCGTTACGGCGCCTGTTATATCAGGGCGTGCATCACAATTGCGGGCAATTCCTTCGCAGGCATCGACCCATCCACAACCTGTTAAACCTCCTCCAGGCGAACATGTGCCGGCAGCTGCAGAAGATAAACCCGAGCAGGCAGCCACACCGCCCGCGAAGGAAAAGGACAATGTGTTCCGCCTCCAGGCAGACACCGTCCAGTCTGCAACTCCTCCGCGCCCCACAAGGAATGATCTCGAACCTTTTCAGTATCCAGTGTCTCCCAAAAAAGAGGTGCAAAAAGAAAGAGCCGACAAGGCTGTCGTGCCGGATGAGGAAGCTGATGACACATCAGCAATCTTCGCAGCATCAAAACAGCAGGAAAAACGTAAGAAAACCAGGGAAGCTCCGTTCATAAGGGCAAAGAAAAAAGGACCGGCTTTCGGCGATTATGTCAAACATGGTTATGTAATAATTGCCGGTTTTGTTGAATCTCTGATGGCGCGTCTGTCAGTCTCCTCCGAGGTAGATGAGGAGACTCTCGCCAGGAAGCGATATAGGGCTTCGAGCTTTGCTGTTATTTTTCTCGTTATACTTATTGTTATAGCGGCTGCTTCCCTTTCCAGAAAAGACAAGACCGGAAAAGATTCGGAAGTGGCATCAGAACCTGTTGATGAAGAAGTTATCGTATCGGTAGACGAACCTGTCCCTGAAGTTGATATCGCACAGGTTGAACGGGAAGAAGAAGTGCCGGAAGAAATTCCCATAATTTCAGCTGAGATTGTTCGCGTGCTGCCTGCTCCCAAAATCTTTGCACGATGAGCAGCAAATCCATCAGTCTGCATTATCCTTTTTACGAAAAGGATGTTCGCACATTATCTGCGGGGGATATTATTGATATTTCCGGACTTGTCTATACGGGGCGCGACAGGTTGCACAAACATCTGGCAGAAACAGGAGTATCACCGGTAGATTTGCAGAACGGCGCTGTTTTTCATTGCGGACCGGTAGTCTTGCGTAACGGTGACGGTTCATGGCGAATCGTTGCTGCCGGACCTACTACGTCAATAAGGGAAGAGCCCTACATGGCCTCAATAGTAGAAACGCAGGGGGTCCGGATAGTCATCGGCAAGGGCGGTCTGGGCAAAAAAAGTCTTGAAGCTTTTGCCCGGTTTGGTTGTGTCTACGTTCAGGCGGTCGGTGGTGCTGCTGCCGTAATAGCAAATTCTGTCAAAAAGGTTGAAAACGTTTTCTTTCTTGAAGAATTCGGAGCAACGGAGGCGATGTGGGTGCTGGAAGTTGAGAAACTTCCCGGCATTGTTGCCATGGATTCTCATGGGCGAAGCCTCTACAATGAAATTGCCGAAACTTCAAAAGAGGCTCTGGCACGGCAAGGGGCACGGCAAGCCGTGCCAGTGGTCAGTGGGTAGTGTGCAGTGGTCAGTTTTCTCATGCTGAGCAGGTAGGGCGTGTTTCTCCGCAAACCGCCGTGGATGATGGGCAGTTGCTGAGCAGGTAGGGACGGCTTTCCAAGCTGTCCGCAGTTGCCGAGCCCTGGGAGCCCCGAGCGCCTGCTCGGGTTTGGTTGCTGAGCAGGGTTGCTGAGGTGGGTGTGGCGTTGCCACATTTGCGCTGGTTGCGGACGCCTCTACACTGCGTTGGATGTGCGCCTGGTTATGAGCGTATTCGGCAAGCGAACGGATACGAATCCAGTTCGCCTGCCGCACTCTACACCATGCATCACCTGCAACGCAGCAATCGTCTTTTCACTTCGTGAAACCGCAAACAGCGCAAGGGTTGCACCATTGCGAGGCGCGGCTGACGCAATCGTGTGCTCACCGCTTCCGCTTTACGTCGTGTTCGGTGCTGATGCGTTCTGCTATGCGTCCGTTGGCATCATGCGGCGCCCCGCTTGCGTCATGACTGTCGGCTGCGCTTTAGCCGCCACATGCTGCTCAACGGGCAGTGCTGTCGCACCTCCGCACCGCATCCCCGCATCACTCCCTCCTTACGCCGACACCCTCAGCGGTTTACACACGCTTGCTTGCTGCGAATCACGGTGGGGTGCTATCCCGAATATTTCATGAAACTGAAACAAAAGATAGCAAATCTTTCTTTAGCTTGCTATAATGCAAGTAGTTATGAATACATCAAAAGAAAGATTTGCTATGACTAAAAGTAACACACTACCGT
>JAAZFF010000238.1 GCA_012511845.1 Lentisphaerota bacterium | reverse complement strand
AGCATGGACCCTGTTCCTGATGGTTCTCATTGTAACGCTGTTTAACTGGAAGTTCGGGAGTAAATATGTCAACGATTAAATCTGAAACTGTGGTTACACGCCCACACAAAAAACGCGTGATTGCCAAGAAGAGTGCTTCTACATTTGCTTTGCATATTTTACTTACAATTCTTGGTTTTGGATTTGCACTGCCTTTCATTTGGATGGTACTGACAAGCTTGAAGCCGCTGAAAGATATTGATTCCAGAGACTGGTTACCGGAGGATCGGAAGTTTCGATTCGAGAACTACAGGGATGTGTTCGATACCACACCTGCAAATGTGCAGGTAGGGGAGGTTACACAAATAAGTAAACAGGAAGATGGCACTCCCGTTTATTCCATTAAGAGGAGCCTCGATGGAGATGTTGAGAGTGTAGCGCTTGATCGGAAGACGAAGTTTTACAATATGGATGGTCTGGAGATTCCGATTGACTCTGTACAGGAAGGCATGGATGTGCGACTTTCACGACCTGCCGGCGATGGTGTAACGTTCGGCAGATTCTATTGGAACAGTATTTTCGTGGCAAGCTGGGTGACGTTTCTGCAGGTAATGACTAGCGCCTTTGCAGCATACGCTTTTGCTCGTCTGAAGTGGCGCGGACGAGACAAGTTATTCTTCCTTTATCTGGCGACCATGATGTTGCCGGGTCTCGTGATGATGATTCCCAATTACCAGGTTATGATTAAGCTGGGACTTGTTGATACATACATCGGTCTGATTATCCCTGCAGCATTTACAGCTTTTGGCACCTTTTTAATGCGTCAGTTTATGCTGTCCATACCGACATCGCTCGATGAGGCTGCTGAAATAGATGGCGCAAATAAATGGCAGATTTTTTGGGATGTAATTATGCCGCTTTCACGCCCGGGATTGATAACTTTGACAATTTTCACGTTCATGGGCAACTATAACAGCTTTACCTGGCCTTTAGTAATGCTAAGAACGACAGAAAAATATACGCTGCCGATTGGTATGCTTTTCTTCGACAGTTCACGCGGTCAGGCAACACATCTTTTGATGGCAGCTATAGCAATGTCCGTTCTGCCTATGGTTCTGGTATATATTTTACTTCAGAAACATATGGTTAAAGGTATACAACTCGGTGCTGTCAAGGGGTAGGGGAGCAGCCCCTATCCCTCCCCGAGGCGTACGCGCGGATCCAGCCATGCGTACGCCAGGTCTGCTATCAGGTTTGAAAGCTGATAAAGCAATGCACCTACTATGACGACGGCTCTTACCATAGGCGCGTCTGAGGAATTTACAGCGTTCAAACCGATTCCACCAAGACCGGGAATTCCATAGAAGCTTTCTAACAAAATACTTCCGGAAAAAAGAAACGGAACAGATAAACTTACGTTGGTAACAACAGGAATAAGACTGTTGCGTAAAACGTGGCGAACAAGAACAGCAGACCGGGAAAGCCCTTTCGCTATGGCTGTTCTGACGTGCGGTCGATTTATTTCATCGAGAATTATTGTACGATAAAATCGAACATCGGTGCCAAGTCCGCTTATAATTCCAATAAGAACAGGAAGACAGAGAAAGGTCCAGTTTTCATATCCCCAAACCGGAAAAACTTTAAGTTTATATCCCAAAAAGTATTGCCCCGCAGTTACCCATATAACATAATTTACACTCATTAGGGCGGTTGTTGTGGCAAGTGTAATCTTATCAACAAGTTTGCCGGCACTTGCAGCACAAAGTAATCCGAAAATTAAAGCCAGCACAGTGCCAAATACAAGTATTGGGAATGTTAACGACAGGGAAACAAAAACACCTTCTTTGAGAACAGTCCAAACAGGTTGCTTGTACTCAAGAGATATCCCCAAATCACCTTTCAGCAAGTCACCGAGAAATTTCAAATACTGAACCGGTACAGGTCGGTCATATCCATGTATGCGGTCATATTCAGCAATTGCCTCAGCACTGGCGTTCTTGCCCAGTTCGAGTAAAGCAGGTGAACCGCCGACTACATTAAAAAGCAGGAATGAAAGGAGCGTTACACCAATAAGTGTTGGAATAAGCTGCAAGAGTCTGCGAAGTGTATAGCGAAGCATTATTTATCGGACGGTTGAAACATTTTAATATCGAGTTCCAGACCTCTGGCAGCAAGATCTCCATAGAAAGTAGGAACGGCACCGGTTGGTTTGAAATTCCCCAAAACTATGCCTTCCGGGGAAACCCCGGTTTGCTCAAAAATAAAAATATCCTGCATAGTTATCTGGTTGCCTTCCAAGCCGACTATTTCAGAGATACATGTCACTTTGCGTGAACCGTCACTGAAACGGGATTCGTGCACGATAATATCGATAGCCGAAGCTATCTGCTCACGGATAGCCCTGGATGGCAATTCCATTCCCGACATTAATACCATCGTTTCCAGACGCGAGATTACATCTCTTGGCGCATTGGCATGAACAGTTGTCAGCGAACCATCGTGTCCTGTATTCATCGCCTGCAGCATATCAAGCGCTTCTCCTCCGCGACATTCTCCGATTATTATTCTATCCGGTCGCATTCTTAAAGAATTACGCACCAAATCTCTTATTGCTATTGCGCCACGCCCCTCAATATTGGGAGGCCTCGATTCCAAACGTACAAGGTGCGGCTGATTAAGGCGTAATTCAGCAGAATCCTCAATTGTAATAATTCTTTCATCGTGAGGCAGATAGTTGCTCAATATATTGAGCAGGGTTGTTTTTCCTGAACCTGTACCACCGGATACAACAATGTTT
>JAAZFF010000237.1 GCA_012511845.1 Lentisphaerota bacterium | reverse complement strand
GTGGCTACGCCTCTCAACGGGCTTTAAAAAGGGTTGCAATATATCAGGTCAATGCGCGTGCCTATGGTATAGTCAATTTTTTAAAAGGCATCAGAGAGAACTTTAATCGTAATTCGCCAATAGAAAATACTATTCCGGGCTGGATGATAAGAGATATCGGACTCCCCAAGTTCAGCCGTAGGCTTCCAGCACAATAATCATTGTGAGAGATTTTGCTTACGTGATTGCAGAGGTATATGGTTGTGAGGTGGGTGGTGTGGCGTTGCCACAATTGCGCTGGCTGCGGGGTGCTGAGCCCGGTAGTGCTGAGTCCGGGCAAGCCGGACTACTGGTCAGTGATTAGAGATTAGTAACTGGGAGGCGCAAATATAAAATAGGCATTCTTGCCTGTCCCGCATTTTGAGTCAGGTAGGGACGGCTTTCCAAGCGGTCCGCTCTTGTTGTCGTGATCGAGAAGTGACATCAAAATGGTCAATAAGGTCAAATCATAGCCCCAAGTCCCGGGTCCGAGGTCAAAATTGTTTCAATTTTATCGACAAGATTTGCAATAAATGGCAGTGCAAGTGTTTTGTCTGTAAATTATTTAAGCGGGTCAGACAGGTCCTTCGTAACAACCGATATCTATGTGTTTCCCGATTTTGCGGGCGATTGCAATTAAACAAGATCTCCATGGTTTTCTTGTAACCAGGACAAAAGATCCATATATAGTCTTTGAGCTAAAGAGATCATTTCGGCAGCTTCTCCAGGTGATGTTACGCCTGCATGTTCATAGTCACTAATGTTACGTTTTTTTCTGAAAGCATCAAAATATTTTACTGTTGAAACGTTGTACCCAATTGTGTGCTGCAAGCTTGTAAGGTTCGATAGTGATGAACTTCCCGACTTGCACGATACCTGGATACTGCCAAGGCAATTGTTGCACACTGCAACGCAGCATTGTAAGCAATAGCCAATTGCCAGTCAGGACTCAAGTTGTCAGCACGGCAATCTTTGAGGTCACGTTTAGCAACTCCCAGTAAATCGGTTACCTCCTGCTTGCTGGCTTGATGTTCAGTCAGCCAGCCTGCATTAAGCCAATCAATCAGATTCATCTGGCTCTCCAATCAACCATAGTTTGGGTCCGCGTTCCAGAGAAGATAAAAAATGATCCTGTGCCTTTAACCGCTCTTCAACGCTTTACACTTGCGAAATGCACCCCCGATAGCGCATAATGAAAAGCCAGAAAGGCGACTAGAATGGCTCTTAAATTTGTTGTCAGTAACAGGCTTGAAGTATTAGCATCTGAGCTGGTAAAAATGCTCAAAGAACGTCCCGCAGGGATAAGCCCCCTCGTTCGGGAGGTGATCGCAGTGGTGAACCCCGGTAATGCCAAGTGGCTTACGCACGAACTGGCACGACAAATGGGAGTGTGCCTCAATGTAGATTTCGTAACAAGGGGAGGTTTCTGGAATCGTGTTATACCGGGGATGAAAAAGTCATCCGAAACATATAACCCCAGAACAATGGCGTGGCATATCATGAAAATACTGTCGGAAGAAGCGCCGGCGGATAAAGCCCTGTCCACTTACCTCAGGGACGCCGATAAAGGTGCGTCAAAATACCATTTTAACCTTGCCGAAGAGATAGCAGGTGTTTTTGATGTTTATCAGGTGTACCGCGCTGATGTACTGAATTCATGGAGTAACGGACGCACAGCCGGTGGAGGGGTGGAGACTCTGCCACATGTTTCGTGGCAGAAGGATATATGGATGAAGTTGCGAGCGGCGCTGGGAGTTAAATCACCGGCAGAGCTCTATCATGAATTTTTAAAGGGCAAGTCAGATGTTGAGTGCGAAGAAATTATAAAAAAAGAGTTCCCCGCAGGACGTGTTTTCGTGTTTGGAATAGGAACGTTGCCGCCGATACATATAGAGCTCTATAAAAAGCTGGCAAATTTTATTGATGTGCATTTCCTTTATCTTAATCCCTGTTCCGACTTCTGGGGCGACGTTACTTCAGAACGCACTGCATTGTGGCAACGCAAGCGTGGTGACAAAGGGGCTATAGCATCGGGCAATCAGATGCTGGCAACGCTGGCAAATGCAGGCAAGGCGCTGTTCAATGCATTGCTCGATGTTGAGGAGGAATATGGAGCTGCAGAAGAGATGTGGCAGGGTGCAGACTCTGCCACCGTTCTTGCCGAGTTGCAGAATTCCGTTCTGGAAAACCGTGCGCCTGAACTTGTCGGCAGGGAAATGGATAATTCGCTTGTTATACATATATGTCACAACGAAATGCGGGAGATGGAGGTGCTGAGGGACGATATTCTGCGTCTGATGAGTGCGGAATCAGACAGTGGAGTTACCCTGCACGATATTGTGGTAATGGCTCCGGATATATCGAAATATGCCCCGGCAATAAATGCTGTTTTCGGGCAGTGGAACAAGGATCGGCCTGTTGAGCAGAGGCTTCTTTATTCGATAACAGATAGAACGCATGCGGAGGAGAGCCAGCTGGCGAATGCGTTCAAGCTGCTTCTTTCTCAAGGACGCAGCAGGATGAGGTTCTCGGAGTTCAGGGAACTTTTGTCGTACAGGGCTGTTTCGGGGATGCTGGCTTTTGAGGAAGTGCAACTTTCAGCAGCTCAAAATATGCTTTACGATGCAGGGATCAGGTGGGGCTGGGATGAGCAGCAGAGGGAAGACTTTTCCGGCGTAAAGTTCAGCGAATATTCCTGGGTACAGGGTTTACAGAAGCTGGCGGAGGAATATATTCTGCGCAACGGCATCGGGGATGAGCTGGGACGTGCTCTGGGAGCTGTGGCAGATCTGGCACAGCGTGTAAATGAGCTGCGAAAAAAACTTTCCGGGAATCATCCGCCTGCGGTCTGGCGCACCGTTTTAAGCGGGATTATAGATGACTTTTTATTTGTCGATAAAGACTCAAAGAGCGATGAGTACGTTCTAAGAAAGGGAATTGCTGAATTTGAAAGTACGTGCTCCTGGGCAAAGATTGAGGATTTGAAGTTGCCGTGTGATGTAATAGAGGCTTACATGGAAACGGCACTTTGGAGCGTGGCAGATACTGCCGGATTTTTGTCGAGAGGGATCACCTTCTGCCGTCTGCAACCGCTGCGGAACATACCGGCAAAGTATATATGGATTGCCGGAATGAATGATGAGGAATATCCGCGCCGCGATAAACTGCGGAGTTTTGATCTGCTCAAACTAAAACCGCAATCCGGTGACAGATC
>JAAZFF010000236.1 GCA_012511845.1 Lentisphaerota bacterium | reverse complement strand
TGCTCCAATATCTCACGCACCTCTTTGGCTTCTGCTGCAAAAATACCGGAGATATTCTGGAAAAGAAAATTGGACATAAAGCCGCGCCGGACAACCTCCTGCGCCTTAATCACTTTGGGGATGGTCAGAACCTGATTGACATCGAGCGCAACCATCCTGCCGGCGGTATCCTCTGCAATGACAGGGAAGAAGTTGAGCAGAATTCTGATGTTTTCTTCACGATCGGTCGTTGTGCCGCCCCCGCCGACAGTCTTGCGGTTCAGATTGTTGGCAAACTCATCGTAGATCGTGAGGGTTCGTTCCGGCGCAAAGTCAAAGACATAGGCGTTTTCTTTGCGTCGGCTCTCGCCATCAATCTCATAGCTCCACGGATTCTGCGCCCTGAAGGCTGCCTGCATATAGAGGCTGGGTGACTGCACATTGGAGAGCATCATGACACCGGTCCACTCAGGCACGGTTACCCCGGTCGTAAGCTGACCTACGGAGAGGGTGATGGTGTACTCATGTTTGTGGATTGCCTTGCGTACCCTGTCCAATGATTTCTCTGTAACTGCAGGATCATTTTCATCGCTTTTACCGTCACCGGCTGCCAGTATAATCTCGTATTTTTCGAAGTCAGGGTGATTTCGCAGGAGCTTTTCCAGTGCTTTGGCACTTGCAACACGGTTGAGTAGCCAGAAGGTATGTTTCAGCTCAGCCCGCAGTTCAGGGGTTGAAAAGGGATATTTCTCATTACCGGTCAGGGTATCGAGCCATTTCAGAACCTCAGCCTCATGCACAAACTTGCCGTTGTTGTTCGTCTCAAAGAACTCGTTGAGATCAAATGCAAAGTCGATGTTGCTGCCATCTATCTCGGCGCCCTTGTTGACCTCATCAGTGATCATCCGGCTCATCTGATATGAGAACATATTCAGGCGCGGAAGCCCCTCATAGGGGTTGTTCTCTTCGCTCGTTTCGTCCCACCCGGCTTTGGCTTGCTGCTCATCAGCATAAGTCCAGTTGAATATCTGGGTTTCGGCGAATTTGCCGCTGGCAACCTGTTTGAAAGGAGTGCCAGAGAGGTGCAATGTAAAATCTCGCGTGATATTATTGAAGGCAACATCGGTTTTGAGGGTATCAATGCCCTCATGTGCCTCGTCAATAATCAGCAGATCCCAGTTGAGCTCTTTTACCCATGCCAGTTTATCGTAAGGTCCGCCGAAGCTGATTGCGCCTTTAAGGTCTTGCAGAGAGATGAATGCCATATAGCCTGCCAGTGTTCCATCCGGCTTATAGGGGTTTTCCACAAACTGTTCACGTGTAAGAACCGGACGCTCTTTGAGTGAGTCGGTGGTAGAAACAAAGAGGTAGCGGGATTTCTCGGCAATAAACTTCTCGAAATCATCAAACCAGGAGTTGGCGATTGCCGGGCGGTTGGTGACGATCAGGACATTTTTGGCTCCCATGCGTCCAGCCAGGTCGTAAGCGGTCAGGGTCTTGCCGAAGCGCGGCTTGGCATTCCAGAGAAACTCGCGGTTTTTGGGATTTCCGGCAATATATGTCAATGTTTTCTGGACAGCATCCTCCTGCTCGGCACGCAGGGTATACTCCTGTGATTTGGCGGCTTGAGACCAGTCTTTGCGGCGAAACTCCTCAAAATCGGTTTGCGCCTGTTCGGGGTAGCCGTCGTAGTAGAACCACTCGCTACCTGGACGCTGTTTAATATCTTTGAATTTGCGCAGGTATGAGTGGAGCTCTTTGTCCTTGAACCAGGCGTCGGAGTTGTAAAACCTGGCAGGACCGTACCAGAGCTTGTCGTAGCTTATCCCGGCAGTTTGCGTTTGCTGGCGGATCCGATCATCAACATTGCGGCGTTCGGTATATCCTATCTTGATCCAGCCGTTGTTCGGCTTGTAATCAGGAGTAACATAAGCATATATCTGCGGATAGATTGTTTTTGTGGTTTTAATTACCGTGCTGCTGTTTAAACACTCCATGCTGTTACCCTGCTTTCTCAAGTTAAACTACATTGGTAAACTATCATAATGTTTCTCTTTGCGTCAATTGACCAGATTGATCTTCGTGCTCGTTCTCGTTCACGTGCTCGTTCTCGTTCACGTGCTCGTACTCGACTTCACCTTCACGTAGCAGGTTTCCGTATTCGATCATACGCGTCAGCATGGCTACGATCCGCACGAGAAAGTTCTTGCCCTTGAGCACGGTCTCCCGGTCGAGAACATCGCACCGACCTAGAATATCCAGAATTGCACCGCATTCCCGGGCTGACCCGCCGGCAATCTGAAGGAAGCGCCCCCGATCCGCCGCCGAAATTTTTCCACAGCCTTCGGCAATATTCTGTGCATTGGACTGAGAAGCCTGGATAAGTTGATCTCGCATCGGTCGATCAAGCCCCTTCAGGGATCGGCATACAGTGTAGGCCCAGACTGCAAAATCCAGGGCTACGCAGTAAACATCTAGTTTCTCGTGGTCAAGTTTCATCCGAATCCTCGTGTAGGTAGAACGTGTACCGCTCCGCTATGAACGTGTACGATCTCACAAACATCAGGGCATTGATACGTTTAAGAGTCTTACGATCCTGTTGTTGCCAGGCAACATAACTTGCCCATGCTTGATCTTTCCATATTAATGCCATTTTAATCCTCTATCAAATCACGAGCTTTACCTCTATTACCTGCTAAAATTTCATTTTTCACATCCAGCAGATGCTGGTGATAAGCCTCTCCAGTAAGCCCGAAATAGGGAGGGGGTTCCGGCTCACAGCAAACGTCCGGCACCTCAACTTTAAAGGGGATCTCTTTAGTGGCTGCCACCCGTGTCAGATAAACCGATATCCCGTTTGCCAGGCTCAAGCCCATACCCTCAAAGGCGGCGGTTGCCGCCTTCTTTAAGTTTTCATCAACTCTTATTGTAATCGTAGTTGTTGCCATAATTGCATCTCCTTATAACATTTGTGTTCATATATTATCTTTTTAAACACAAAACGTCAATTGATGATTTATATGCTCTGGTTTCCGGCTCATGAGGACATTCGCCATGCAGATTACACGAGGTGACATTCGTCCCTCCTGCGGAGATATGCCTGTGCCGATGCCCTGCGGCGGTCTCAGAGAGACTCGCCCTACCTGTATTCTCCGGTCATAATGGTTCCCCATCGGTCTCACCACCCGAATGTCGCATGTCGTCCGTCGAGTGTCCCCCGTGCCCTCCATCAACCCGGCAGTCAGCAACATCCCTCTCCGGCATCCTCCCGGAATATTGCACCAGCGTCTCAAATGGTACCATTACAAAACTATCCCAATTCATGATTTTGACGCTCTTGCCCGGTGTTATCTCATACTCCTCTTCTTCAAAGGCATCCATATCAGAAAAAACAAACGTTTCCTGAATTACTTTTTTCTTTTCCCATTTCTGCGACAACGGAATCGTATAGGTCAAACCATCCATCTGGAAAACATTATAACTGATAATCTCCGCTATTTTTTCAATACACCCTATTGTCGGGGCATTCCCCCATTTGCTCATGTAATAATCGATATAGGTGTATAGAAGATTTTCCCGGGCAAGCAGGAGAGAGTCGCCGTTCCATTCAAATCCGTAGCTTGCCTTGTAAGCCAATTCGGCAAGCCGCTGCCATTCAGCTTGATGTGTTACCTCAGCGTTTATGCGTGCGAGTTTTCTGTCGACAAAACCGACGCGTTCCGCCAAAGGTATGGGGTCGCCTGTTTCCATATCATAGCGTGTAGCCATGTATGGGGCTTCGCCGCAAGTGATTTCAAGCCATTTTCGTCGAATATATGCATCCAGATCATCAGATTTGTAGTTATCGTCAACGGCATCGTTCTGTTTTTTCACTATCCAGATCGGTGTAAACACCTCCGCCATTGATTTTGTCCGTTCTTTTTGCAGAGTTGCCGTTTTCTGAGCCCGCGGCATAATAAGGAAAGCATATTCCCCTGTAATCAGCTCGGGCTTTATCTGTGCCCCGGCATCGAACAGCACCGGATCGTATTCCGTATAGTTATCGGTTGCCCAAATAATGTTTTCCGGTTTATTTGAAGTTGAGGAGGTACGATCCAGCAGGAGTATATCAAGAATATGCGGCATTTGAGTTCGAATATCAACCCCTTCATCTGCCGGGAAAAACTTCTCATTTTCAATAGGTACCTGCACCAGATAACACCCCATACCAACCTGTTTAAAAATATACACGTGCAAGCGACTTCACATCAACGGGAGACGCAAACAGAAACATGCTCATTTTGCCACATCCGGCATAAAATAGCAAACAAGCCGGACGTTTCGATGCACCGCTTTTTTGACTCTTTCTAAAACTGAAACGATGCTGTATACTGTACGATGAAATTAGCTTTACATGCCGCTGCACGACAGGAACCTATCGATATGACTGCAATACCGAAGCGAAAACAATTTATACTGATACCCCTTTACATTTTAATCATAACGTGTTGCTACACGTTTGCACAGGAAACCACCTCCGCAAAAAACAGAAGCGAACCTGCTATTGACGAAGGACTTGTTGACGGTCTTGCTGCCTCTGTAAACGGAGAAAGCATTACAGTGCACGATGTTTTTATGGGTGTGCCCGATCAGCTCCGCCTGATGGCGTATAATGACGAAACACGTGGAAAAAGCCGAGAAGAAGCTTTTCAAGCCGCATACGAGGCTTCTCTCGAAGAATGCATAGACCGCAAACTTGTTGTTCAGGCATACTGGGAGGGAGAGCAGAGAGTACCGCAACATATTATTGACCAGGCAGTCAACGGGATAATTGAAACCCGTTACGGAGGTGACAGCGCCGCCCTGCAGGAGGATCTGGCAAAATCTCGCATGACGTTTAAAGACTGGCGTAAAATCATCGAAGAACAAACTATTATCCGCTCCATGCGGCAGACTTTTGTCGGCTCAAACATACATATTTCGCCAAATGCAATAGCAACCGAATATGCGGAACGAAAACGGGATCTTGTCGTACCTGAAAAACTACATGTTTTTATTCTGGCAATTGTGGCGGATGAAGCATTTGCAACGAATTATGCAAGTTTCAAAAGCAGAATTGCTGCAGGAGAAGAATTCGTCGACATAGCAAAAGAAATGTCTGTTGATACACTTGCTGATGCCGGAGGTGATTACGGCTGGATTGTGCCGAAAGACATGTTTGCACCTGCGCTGGCAGACGCTGTCATGAGTCTCAAGGATGGCGATTATTCCGACCCGGTTGAATTGGCTGGGAAAAACTACATTATGCACAGAGCAGGAACCAGGGCGGAAAAAGAAATAACTCTGCGTGAGGCACAGGCGGAAATTGAGCGTGAACTTTACAATAAAGAGGCTGAGCGCATTTATAAGAGCTGGATGGATCGCCTCAGAAATGAAGCACGAATAAAAACATATAATTATTTCTAAAACCGATGCGTGAAAACGACATCAATATAAATCTTGCAAGTCCCAGAGACGTCGTAGCACTACTGGAAACAAACGAAATAAGTCCAAATAAAAAACTGGGACAAAATTTTCTGATCGATAGAAATATCTTGAACCTGATTGTCGACAGTGCAGCACTGTCCGGCACAGAACATGTGCTCGAAATCGGAGCCGGTCTGGGCGTTCTGACAGAGCAACTGCTTGAAAAAGCGGCACATGTAACTGCCATAGAAAAAGATTCCGGGCTGTACACCCTGCTCAACAGGCGCTGGGGAAACAATCCTAAGCTCACGCTGTTGCACGCAGACGCACTCGAAGCAGACTTAAACGCTCTTATCGAAAATGGAATCACAAAACTTGTCTCCAACCTTCCATATTCCGTGGGCGTACGAATTGTCATCGATGTTGCATCTTCTGCCACCCCGCCCGACACAATGGTGGTGCTGCTCCAGAAAGAAGTCGGTGAGCGTTTTGTCGCCAAACCCGGGACAAATGATATGGGGATAGTATCAGTAATATTGCAGCAGCTCTACGATGTAAAAATTATCCGAAATGTAAAACCGTCGTGCTTCTACCCCAAACCTGAAGTAACTTCTGTTATCATCAGGATGAACCGTCATGAACGCTTTCCCCTGACGCTGGGAAAAAGGCAGAATCTCCAGAAACTCGTTCAGGAGGCATTTCAGCAGAGGCGCAAGCAGATTGTTTCGTCAATGCGCGGAGCTGGAAACAATGTGGCACGTGACGCAGATTTCATACGATCATCACTTGAGAAGTGCGGTATTTCGGCGACGAGCCGCCCCGAAGAACTCTCAGTGGAGCAGTGGGTTAAACTATCTGAAATTTGGTTTTAATAACAATTTAAAAGCAATGTGACAAAAGGAGAAAAAATGAAAGTCAGAAAAGCCGTCATACCGGCAGCAGGTTACGGAACAAGGTTTTTACCAGCTACAAAAGCCCAACCCAAAGAAATGTTGACTATTGTCGACACGCCTGTAATCCAATACGTTGTGGAAGAAGCCGTTGCATCGGGAATAACCGATATCCTCATCATAATAAGCAGGGGAAAACGGGCTGTTGAAGATCATTTTGACAGAAGTTTTGAGCTGGAAGCAGACCTTGAAGGCAAACACAAGGAAGAAGAGCTCAAAATGGTGCGACGTATAGCAGACCTGGCAGACATACACTACGTCAGACAAAAAACCATGAATGGTCTTGGCGATGCCATTTTGCACGCCCGCCAACACGTCGGCAATGAACCATTTGCGGTATTGCTGGGCGACACACTGATGCAACCCACCAACTCTGTTCCTGTAACAAAACAGCTCCTGGAAGTATTCAACCGATTCGGAGAATCAGTAGTGGCACTGGAAGAAGTCCCGCTCGAAAAAGTCAGCCGTTACGGTGTCGTTTCAGGAAGTGCAATCGAAGACGGTATTGTTTTTGTGGATAATTTTGTAGAAAAACCAAAACCGGAAGAGGCACCATCAAATCTCGTAATCGCATCCCGTTATGTTTTTACGCCGGAAATTTTCAGTCATCTCGAAAAAGTAAAGCCAGGCAAAAATGGAGAGATCCAGTTGACTGACGCCATGATAATGCAACTTCAAGAACGTGCCATGTATGGACTCAAGGTTGCGGGACATCGTCATGATGCAGGAAACAAACTCGACTTCATAAAAACAAACATCACATATGCTCTTGAAAGAGAAGATTTACACGATAAACTCGCTGAGTTTATTATTGAAACAGCAAACAACTTGAAATCAGGAAAAATCGGAGAAAAATGATGATTTCTGCCGGTAGCTCATATACGGACAACCATATGAAGCTGTCGCAAATTGCCTGTGAGCACTCAAAAGGAGTCTCCGGCTGCATACAAAAGCGTGTAGGACTTTACGGAGGCAGTTTCGATCCTGTTCACAACGGACACCTTGCTGCGGCTCGCGAATCAATAAAAACGGCGCAGCTCGATGAGGTCTGGTTTGTGCCGGCATACATTTCTCCTTTCAAGAGAGATTATGTTCAGACTTCTGCGGAGCATCGTATAGC
>JAAZFF010000235.1 GCA_012511845.1 Lentisphaerota bacterium | reverse complement strand
GTTTCAGCCGTATCATTTCCGCCTATGTAGAAAAAATAGCCGGCGTCGTATTTAGCAAGTATTTCAAGAATTTTCCGACAATCTTCCTCAGTCGGTTTGCGACGGACACTACCGAGGGCGGATGATGGCGTGTTTGCTATTTTGAGAAGGTTTGTTTTTGAAATCTTGCGCATGTTTACAAAGTTTTCGTCCAGGATACCGTCTATACCGTGTAAAGCTCCGTAAATCCTGCCTATTGCATCACTTGAAGAAGCCTCCATAACAGCTCCGACGAGACTTTGGTTGATGACCATGGAAGGTCCGCCGCTTTGGGCTATCACCATTGCCCGTTTCATCCCTGTTTTCTTACCTGAATTTTTTGTCTTTTTCATAGCTGATTCCTAAATCTAAAACTGATCCTGAACTTTGCAAAATCTTCCTGCTGCCTGGCGTAAAAGTCGCTCCGTGGTTTCCCAGTCTATGCACGGATCGGTAACAGATACCCCATACTCGAGATCATCCGGATTGTTGCTGACCGGTTGCGCTCCCCATTCAAGATAACTCTCAAGCATAAAGCCTACAATTGAGTTGTTACCGTTTTCTATCTGGGCTAGGACGTCGTGCATAACCTCTTCCTGCTTGCTTGGATCGTATTCGCTGTTTCCATGACTGCAGTCTACAATAATTCGTGCCGGAAGGCCCATTTTCTTCAGTTCGCCCTCCGCCCCCTTTATACTGAATCTCCCATAATTGGGACAATCCGCTCCCCGCAGCACGAGATGGCCATAATCATTTCCCTTTGTACGCATCACGGCAGTCATTCCATCATCTGATATTCCAAGAAAAGAGTGCTGCCTTGCGGCTGTGCGAATACCTCTGATAGCGGAAAATATACCACCCTTGTGAGGAGCATTTTTAAAACCGATGGGCATAGGCAGACCGCTTGCCATTTCGCGATGTGCGTTTGATTCAGATGCGCGCTGCCCTATAGCCATCCATGAAAAGAGATCAGAAAGGTATTGTGTCATTATCGGGTCGAGTGCCTCAGTACCGGCAGGCAACTCCATGCGGACAAGGTGCATAAGGAATTTGCGCGCCACTCTGAGCCCTTCCTCGATATGGAAATCTCCGCTCATGAGCGGATCTGTCAGAAGGCCGCTCCAGCCTATGTTGTCTCGCGGTTTTTCGAAATATACACGCATCACCACAAAAAGGCTGTCTATAAGTTCATGAGCCAGTTCGGAAAGGCGTTTTGCAAACTCGGTGGCACCCTTTATGTCGTGTATTGAGCACGGCCCGACAACTGCGAGCAGGCGCAAATCGCGTCCATCGAGAATATCCTGAATTGTCTGCCGGAAATTACCGACAACAGATTCCTGCCGCGGCGTAATCGGGATTTCCCGCATAAAATCTCGCGGTGTTAAAATTTCTTCTACTGAATCAATATTTTTATTTGTTAGAAAACTCATACATATGCGCCTTTCGTACAATTTGCGCATTCAATTAGCGAACGTGTACCTGATCTTAACATCAAAGGGATTTTTTTTCAACAACATGAAAATTGATTTCAAATTACTTGCTCTATTAACTTAATACCTCAAGTTTAAAAAATCATGGAAAATTCAAATATTCTTTAGTACACTATTGGTACCAAAAGACTTCTTTTAAGCCTTTAACACTATAGGCGACTGAAACAGCATAATTTAAATGCCAAAATGTTTGAACAGAAACCAGTAGATTTTGATCCGGTAATCCGCAATTTAATAGACACAGCTCGAGAAATTTGGATACGTCGACTTGTCGACTATTCGAGGTCGAATTACCTATTGTTTTATCGTGAACTTAAAGTAGGCACTTTAGATTTAACAAATGCGATGGCGGCTGTGGATC